>DASWGL010000114.1:0-2731 GCA_036393735.1 Gemmatimonadaceae bacterium
CATCGGTGCCCCAGCCCCACGCCGGATAAACACTCCATAGCGGTACGTGCGCGAACACGACGATTGGGGTGCTGCTCGAAAGATGTTTCACGTCGCGCTCGATCCACTCGAGCTGCTCCGCTCCCAATGATCCTAGTCCACCGGCCTTTAGATTGAGAACATTTACGAGTCCCATGAAGTGCACTCCGCTGTGGTCGAAGCTGTACCAGCCTCCGCCGTCGCGTGTCCTCTGTGCGTCTTTCCCGTACCGCTGCAGGTAGCTCGCACCGCCATCTACGCTTACATCATGTTCTCCCGGAACGTAGAAGGTTTTCCCGGTGCGAGCTTCCCGCAAAACCTGATCTGCGGTATCGAATTCCGAAGGCTTCGAGAGTTGAGTGATATCTCCCGTGTGGAGGAGAAACGCGGGTTGAACTTTAAGGGCATTGATCTTGGCGATCGCCGCCCGAAGCGTCGCAGTCACATCGTTGTTGGCAGCCTTGTCGAAACCGATATGACTGTCGCTTATCTGCATGAAGAAGAGCTCTCCCTTCTTCGGCGTTTGAGCACCGAGGCGCGAAGAGCTCGGAACACCTCCACTGATAGTCCATAGTAGGCCCGTGCCGACCCATGCCATGCAGCTGAGGAAATTGCGCCGATCGACGCCGTCCGCGTCGAGAGAGGCCTCGGGGTCTTCAGTCCGGCTGGAAACCTCGCTGGAGTGGTTGCTAGCGATTAGCGGGGTTGGTTCATGCTTGTGTTGCATTGCGGATATCCGGGAAGTTGTGGTCTCATATAGACCTCCCTTGTCCGCGGTTTATTCCATCGTATTTCTCCCGTTATCGTACCTGGCACCTCGCACCCCCCACCTAGCTCTTCTCGCTGTTGCTTTCCCTACCGCCCGGGTCGCCGGACGCGGAAGGAGATCGCCATCGACCAGGCAGGGCAATTTAGTTCCGAAAGAGTCTGCGCTAATTGCCGTGGGCTGGTTGCCACTCGCCGAGCGGGACGAATCCGTTGCGAATCCAGACGTCGTCGGGAACTGCTCTAACCAGCTCGATTTGTTGAACCAGCCAGTCGTCGGAAAGGGCGATCAGGCGTGGATACTCCGGGTAATGCGCGGTCTCGAGACCGTCTCGAATGATCCTGGCTACGAAGGCAACGGGTTCGATGGCGGGTAGCGCGCCCTGAAAGTCGCGGCTTATCTGCCTGTGCTCCAGCGGGCTGGGGGCGGCGATCATGGGAATGTGGAGTGTGACGCTGGACATTATGGTATCGCCTACCGTGGGCGGTTGTCACCGGACGCGAGCCCCGCGAGCACGCCGCGCATGTACGCGAACGACTGCTTCATTCCCGGCAGCGGATCGTCGGCGTCGATCTCGTACTCGAGATTGGCGTAGCCGGGATACCGCATTGCCCGTAGCTGGCGGAAAATATCCACGATCGGCATCTGTCCCTCGCCGACGATGCACTGGCTCTCCTTCACCTTCAGATCGCGCAGGTCCTTGAGGTGCATGTCCAGGAGGCGCGGGCCAGCGTCGGCAACAGCGCGCACGACATCGGTGCCGGTGCGCACTGTGTGGCCGACGTCGATGCACAGCCCGATGCGCGGATCCATCCCTTTCACGGCCTTCAGCACGTCGTACGGCGACGGAAAAAAGCCTTCGTCCTCGGGACCATGGTTGTGGATTGCGATTTTGATGTCGTATTGCTTCGCGAACTTCTCGACGCGGGGTAGCACCTCTGGATGGCAGGTGCTGACCATCACCGGCATCCCGGCGGCTTTGGCGTAGTCGAAGTACTTCCGCACGCCGTCGTCGGTGTCAGTTTCGAAGGTGATCAGCCCGCCGCCGACGATTTGCAGCCCGGCGGCCGCGACCTCCCTCCGCGCCGCGGCGATCTCCGCCGGCGACGCGTCGTACGGCAGGTGCACCGACTTGAGGTTGATGTACGGCGTTCCGAGCGATTTTGTCATCTCGATGGCTTTCTCGCGCGGGAAGTTGCGCAGCGAGTAGCTGGCGACACCGAGCTTTATGCCGACATCCTTGGCCGCCGGGATTGAGCGCGTGTGACGGGCTTCCGCGAGCGTCGCACCGACGGCATCGGGTTGATTGAGAGCCACGCCTGCGGCGCCGAGGGCGGCGAGTTTGAGAAAGGTTCGACGTGGGACGTCGTTGTTGAGCATCACTCTCCTCGCGGGTCGGGTTCTTACGAGACGGAGACCATATGTGCGGTAATGATCGTTCTCAGGCGCCGCATCCCTCTCCGCGTCCAGAGGAAATAGCGTCGATACGATCATCAGACAAGCGGATAGAGAATTTTGGTGTCGGCGGCGGACCAAAGAAGTTGCCCGGAGCCATCAACTGTGAAGCAGACGGCCCCCGGCCGGTAGTCATCAGTTGCAGTTAGGTCGGCAACTTTCTAATAGCAGTGTCCTGCTCCACGAACGATATTGTGCGAATCGCAGTCTAATCTGTTCCACCCTGACCTTTGACATGCTTTCGACTCTACTCCCGGGAGCGCAGCTCGTAGCGATGATTCTCTCGACGACCTACATCGGTCGCGAGAATCAGCTGCACGTTCGTATCCCGCGCCTTACCGCCGACGTGACGGTAGACGGGGTCCTCAACGAACCGGTGTGGCAGCAGGCGGACGTGCTCACGGGATTCTCCGAGTTCTCGCCACACGATGGCATCCCCGCGGCGGATTCCACGCAAGTGCTCGTATGGTATTCGCCGACTGCGCTGTACTT
>DASWGL010000115.1:0-9486 GCA_036393735.1 Gemmatimonadaceae bacterium
AGGCCGTCACGCACCTCAAGAAAGTCGATCCTGTGCTCGGACGGGTAATCGACAAGGTCGGCGTTTACAAAGGCTGGCCGGCGAGCAACGGTACCCACTTCGATGCGGTCTGCCGCTCGATCGTTTTTCAGCAGCTGTCAGGTAAGGCCGCGGGAACGATTCACGGACGATTTCAGGGCTTGTATGGTGGCCGCACGCCACTTCCGGCCGAGCTGGCAACCACTTCTGACGAGCAGCTACGAGCAGTCGGGTTGTCGCGCCAGAAATCGGCCTATCTCAAGGACCTGGGGGCCAAGGTGGCATCGGGAGATTTGCCGATCGAGACGCTTCACGAGCTGACCGATGACGAGGTCATCTCTGCGCTCACGCAGGTCAAGGGTATCGGCCGGTGGACGGCTCAGATGTTCATGATGTTCCGCCTCGGCCGACCAGATGTATTGCCCGACCTGGACCTCGGAGTCCAAAAGGGGATTCAGCGGGCGTACCGTTTGCGTAAGCTTCCAACACCAGAGAGGGTAAAGAAGATCGGTGCCAAATGGGCGCCGTACCGTACCATAGCGTCGTGGTACCTGTGGCGTCTGATGGACACGCCCGTATTGGTTCCACGCTCGGGAGGTTGATTGCTGCATCCGCTCGCATCAATCGCCGATCAGCTCACAGCGAGTGGTGGGCACGACAGAATCGCACAGCTTGGCGTGATGCTGTTGTCGACCGCACACGCCGAGCTGCAGGCCACCGCGGATTCACGCGCATATGACGGCGCGCTGTCACGTTGCCGCGTCGTGCTCGTTGCGCTGTTCGGTGAGCCGCAGGGGCGTTCGTTCGACGTGAAATTCTGGGACGGCTCGATCGATCGCGGCGGCAGCTCGCACGCGCCGTTCACGATGGTGCTAAATCGGCCCGCAGCGCTCCGGCGTATGCTCCTTCCCCCGAACGAGCTTTCCATCGTCGAGTCCTACATCAGCGGAGATGTGGAGATCGAGGGCAGCATGGAGGCCGCATCAGACCTTGCCGAGATGATCGGCGACCGGCTCCGATCCCCTGTCGCCGTTGCGCGGCTGGTTCGCCTGGTGCTCCGGCTCCCAGGCACGGCCGACGATAATCTGGCCGACGCACGGTTCCCGGAGCGGGCAAAAAGGCTCGGGCCCCGGCACACTCCGGTACGCGATGCCGCGGCGATCAACTTTCACTACGACGTCGGCAACGCATTCTACAAGCTCTGGCTAGACCGGCGGATGGTCTATTCGTGTGCGTACTTCCGCTCGCCGGATGACTCGCTCGATGTCGCGCAGGAGGCAAAACTCGATCTCATTTGCCGGAAGCTTCGTCTCAAGTCGGGCGAGCGCCTGCTGGACATAGGCTGCGGCTGGGGCGGGCTCATCATGCATGCCGCCGAGCATTATGGAGTAGATGCGACGGGCATCACGCTCAGTCAGAATCAGGCGGTGTACGCAAAGGAGCGCATCGCGGAGTCGGGGCTTGGCGACAGATGCCGTGCCGAGATCCGCGACTATCGTTCGCTCTCGACGGGAGATGCCTACGACAAGATCGCCAGCGTCGGAATGGTCGAGCACGTTGGACTCACGCACCTCCCGGTGTACTTCGAGTCCGCCTACCGTGCACTCAAGCCCGGCGGACTATTCCTGAATCACGGCATCGTGAGTCTCGGAGAAGCGCACCCGAAATCTCCGCGTGAAAGGATCTTCAGGAAGTTCTGGAAGGCCGATGCGTTCATCGACACCTACGTCTTTCCGGATGGAAAGCTCACGGCGACAGACGATGTCATCGCGGCCGCCGAAGCGACAGGATTCGAAGTGCGGGATGTCGAGAGCCTGCGTGAGCACTATGCGATGACCTTGCGGCACTGGGTGCGATCGCTGGAAGACAACAGCAGTCAGGCGCTCGCGCTCGTCGGAAATCACACTTTCCGGGTCTGGAGGCTCTACATGGCGGCCTCGGCAAACTCGTTCGCGAGAGCGGCGATCAACGTGATCCAGACATTGCTGGCGAAGCCTGATGCGCGCGGGCATTCGAACATTCCTCTCACGCGCGAGGACCTTTACGCCGACGGCTGAGTCACGCGAAGCGGTCATGGTGTAGATTTGAAGAGACATTTCGCGCCGGAGAGCAGGATGGCGGTCAAGGTTGTAGTCAAGCCAGACAGTAGGTACTTGCAGGAGAGGAGCGGTGCGTTCCGACCGATCGAGAATCTCAGCATCACCGCAAGCACGCCGGCATACCCCGCCGTTCTGCACAAAACGAGACGCACGATGATCCTTGCCGACGACCATACACACGCAGTCATCGCTCTCGACAAGGACATGCTCGTCAGCCGAAACGCCGATCTCTCCGTCGTGCTGATCGCGTACACCGAGCCCACCGAGGCGACGTGGAAGGCGCTGGAGCTGCACATGGAGAGCGAGCGTTCGACAGCCGAGGCCGCGAGGGAGGCGAAAGGACGGGCTCTGCTGGAGAGGAAGCGAGTAAAGGCCGCAGAAATTCAGTAAGTAATGCTGGTCGGACGTCGCGCTCGGGTTGGTCTAGCGATCGCGAGCGCGCTCACTGGGTGCGCCTCGCCTCCCCCTCCACCGCCACCTCCGCCCAAGCCGGTCGTCGTCGGCCCTCCGACAGATACTGTGAAGATTCCGCTGACGGATCTGCTTGCCCGGACGTACTACGGAAATGCCGGCGGAATATATCCCGGCGGAATCAACCAGCCTCCACCTGACCACGATTCCGTGGCGCGAGCCCGGCGAAACTTGATCAAGCCCCTCGATGTGAGCGGCGACGAGAGTCCCTTCGGCAAATACGTGCTGGTCTCGATCGGCATGTCGAACGCGACGCAGGAGTGGTGCTCGCAGAACTCGGGTCCGCCGTGCACGCCGTGGTCATTCATGGGGAAGGCAGCGGTCGACCCCACCATCAACCACTATTCGCTCGTGATCGTGAACGGCGCGGCAGACGGTCAGGATGCGCCGGCGTGGACTTCGCCCAGCTCACAGAGCTACGATCGCATCAAGTTCGGGCGTCTCGCGCCGCTGGGGTTGAGCGAGAATCAGGTGCAGGTGGCGTGGGTCAAGCTCGATGATCAGAAGCCTTCGTTATCGCTTCCCGCCGACAGCGCGGATGCGAACATCCTCCTCACGAACCTTGGCCTGATTATGCGCGCTCTTCGGATCCGCTATCCCTATCTGCGCCTCGTGTTTCTCTCAACCCGAATCTACGGCGGCTATGCGACGACCGACTTGAACCCAGAGCCGTATGCGTACGAGAGCGGCTTCTCGGTGAAGTGGCTGATCGAATCGCAGATCAACGAAATGCGCGGGCTGCCCGCCAACCCGCATGTGGGAACTCTCAATTACACGAGCAAGGCGGCGCCGCTGATATTGTGGGGGCCGTATATCTGGGCGAATGGAACTACGCCGCGGTCGGATGGGCTCACCTGGGAGCGGGCCGATTTCGAGGAGGACGGCATGCATCCTTCGCAGACTGGCGAGGGCAAAGTCAGTCAAAGGCTGATCGATTTCTTCAAGAATTCGCCCTACGCCCGTTGCTGGTTCGTCACGAGCGGCTATTGTCTATGAGAGAGGGCTTATGCCATTAGTTCAAATCGATGTCCTGCCCGATGACGCGCGCGCATGGGTATTCGGCGCGGACAAGACGATCAAAGCGCCGGCGTCCGACACGTTATTGCGCGAGGTCGAGGGGTTTCTCTCACAATGGAACGCGCACGGCTCTCCGCTCACAGTAGGTCGAGACTGGAAATACGGCCGCTTCCTCACGGTCGCAGTGGATCAATCGACCGCTGGCGCTTCGGGCTGCTCGATCGACGGACTCTTCCGCACCCTCAAGGGGCTCGAGCCCAAGCTCGGGGCAAGCCTCGTCACCAGCGGTCTCATCTTCTTCCGCGATGAGAACGGTGTCATTCAGTCCGTCGACCGGGACCAGTTCACGGCACTCGGCGCGGAGGGGAAAATCGCCCGGGGTACGCGGGTCTTCGATCCAACCGTGACGACGCTGGGCGAATGGAGGGCGCGCTTCGAGCTCAATGCCGAGGATTCGTGGCACGCCAAGCTTCTCAGGAAAAAGCAACCGGCGTGAAGACGCACACCACGTATCTGACCTTCAATACGAAGAAGCGGCAGGAGATCATCGACATCAGCGATGAAGTCGAAAAGTGCCGAGCCGCGGCGGGAATTACCGAAGGGATGGTGCTGGTGTCGGCGATGCACATCTCGGCGTCGGTGTTCGTGAACGATCACGAGCCGGGATTGTGGAAGGACATTCTCGATTGGCTCGAGAACCGAATCGCGCCGTGGTCTCCTGATGATTACCGGCACAACAGCGGCACGGGCGAGGACAACGCCGCCGCGCACCTCCGGTCACTGACGATCGGTCACGAAGTGATAGTGCCCGTCACGAAGGGGAAGCTCGATTTCGGGCCATGGCAGCGCGTGTTTTATGGAGAGTGGGACGGCCAGCGACCCAAGCGCGTGCTGCTCAAGGCAATGGGTGAATAGCGTCGGTCTTTTCGACCGCTTCTTCGGCGCCGATGAATCCGATACGGCTGTGGGTCCCATCGCAGAACGGTTTCATCACTGAACCGCCGCACCGACAGAGGGAGATCCAGCTCTTGCCTTCCGGAGTGACCTTCCTTTTGCCCTCGGGAATTGGAATCGGATTTCCCTCGTGATCGACCAGAGTTACTTCGCCGTGCACTCTGTAGGGACCGTTCTTCCTGACTTCTATCGTGACGTCGGCCATTTCCTCGTCCTTAAATAAGCACTTGGGTGTGTTCCAAGTAGGATAGCACGATCGCGTCACAGCCGCAGCGGCACGCGGCGGCTGTGCTTGCGTGCGCCGCCGTCGCCACGCATCCGTCAAGCATGGTTCGGGTGCCTTCAGCAGAGTCGTCGCCTCCTCGGGTGCTTCTCGTTATGCCGGAGCAGTGGCCGCGCGCTCTGCTGCGCGCTGCGCTCCGTGAGGTTGGATATGACGCGGTAGGAACGCGCACGCTCAGCTCAGCGCTCCGCGTTAATCCCGACGAGATCGATCGTGGTCCAGTCCGCCTGGTCATTCTTGACCAGTCAGTCCTCGGCGGCGACGCCGACGACCAGCTCACACAATTGCTCGCTCGAAATGGGTCCCAAGCAACGATCCTCCTCGCGCGTCCAACGCTCGCCATACCCGGTGGGTCATGGAAGCGCGTGCTCCGCCGCCCGGTGAGTGTTGGCGAAATCGTGGCGGCGGCTCAAGCGTCATTGCCTCTGTCACCGGAACACCGGCACCCACTCGACGGTTGACGTGAGAAGGGCGAGCTCAATTTCGAGGGCGAAGCGTGCCCGGATTACGCCGTCGAGTCGCTCGACGCTTTATCACTGCTACTCGTGCGCTGAGGGACCGCGCGCGGAGAGATCGATCTGGCGAATGGCGCCCACGTGATAGGCGAAGTGGGCGACACTGGCAACAACGGTGTTTAGCTCCGACTGATCGAGCGCGCGCGGTTTCTTGAGGGACTCGAGCCAGCGATGCGCTTCGGTCGCAAGATCCTCGCGGAGCTGCTTCCACTGCACTGCGGAGACGCGCGTCTTTCGCCAGCTCGCCGTCCAGTCAGCGTTGTCGAACGGATTCTCGCCGGCGCTCCACCGGTTCATGAGTGAGAGGCCGTAGCGCAGGTGTTCGACCTGCGCGGCGATCGACGATCCGTTCGGGGTGAGGGCCGAGGCTGCGATCGCGGACAACTTGTCGAGCGATCGGAGCAGGCCGACATCCCCGCCGTTGAGCATGTACGCCTCCGTTCGCGGGGCGCCGTCGATCAGCTCAGCGAACAGTGTGGGGAGGGTGCTACCCAGGTCGCGCGTGTTCACGTTTTCCACCTCCACCAGAAAACGAGCGCGACCGCGGCGGGGATTAGAAACACGATGAAGAAGAATGGGATCTCTTCTTTCACCGAGTAACCGGCTTTGGAAACGCCGACCCACATGTTGATTTCGGCACCAACGAACCAGAGCGCGATGAACACCAGCGCGGACCGCGCGAGGAGTGTGGTTTGGCCGGGTCCGCCCATTAGGCGTCCAGCCAGCAAACACAGTGCAAGCAGTACGAAGCCGGCACCAATGACTTTGACAGTATGCAACATTGATTTCCTCGCCTATCGTCTTAGTTCAGCTGCGCCCACGCGGCGAAGTAGTCGCGTGGTGATGATAGGAAATGCCGTCACGGTTCTGTACGTGCATAGTCGGTTCGAACGTGTTGACTGATATATGTGCTTAGACCTTTGCCGGCGCGGGCTAGCTCCTTCATACGCCTAACGTGCTGAGATCCTGGCTTCACATCGTCGTATACATAAGTGGGCCCATCGCGGAAACGCACTTTGATTGAATCGGGACCACATTCATAATACTGGACACCGGAGTCACCACTAAGATTCTGATATCGCTCCATGTTTGCGCCTCGACAATGCCTCCTGATGCCTAGGGCCTAGTTCACCTGCAACGTCTGTTAGGCACCACGGCGGCGTGACGACCGCTGGCTCTTGTGCATGCGCGCGATGGCGACAGCCTTCTCAGCCCAGGCACGCAGGGCCTCGGGATCCTCGAGGAGATCCTCCGGGAGCTGATAGTACTGCATCGTTCCGCCGGTGTCCCCGAAGGGACGAAATGGTCCCATTCCGCGCGCCTCGAACTCTGGGCGCGTCGAGTCATCAACCTTGAAGTAAACCGTGTCGTCAGCAATCAGAGCGAAGAATACTTCGCCAGAATAAAGCCCAACGCCGCCAAACATGGGCCGCGCGCGGATTCTTGGCATGGCCCTGCTCAACTGATCGAGGACGAGAACTCGAAAGCTAGAACTGACTGCCACGGAAGGTGAATGGTGATGGGTTGCGCCTAACGCCTTGGTTCGCTGACGGCGTAAAGGAAACGTGCGTAGCCGATCTCGGCGGCGTTCTTTGTGAGTTCGACATTGACCCATGCGATGATGTCTCCGAACGGACGGTCCTGGAAAGGCCATCGTGTTCGCTGCGGTGACCGCAGGTCGTGGTCAGTGATCTGTTCAAGTACCGCTCGCCACTCTCTCTGTAGCCGGCCGAGCCACTCGCGTACGGCATCCGCATTGCCAGGCCACATCACGTTGTCCCGTAAGAGAGTCCCATCGCAAAATGAATGGTCGAGAACCATGGACCACCAGAAGCCGATGTGCCATGTCAGCCACGCTATGCTCGGCGGACCGATGGCGTATCCCTCGTGATCCGGCCAATCGGCGCGCCACTTTCCATCGGGAACTTGATGCACGTGCAACCCCTCGTCAGAAGGGCGCCACAAGCACTCCTCCGTGGCGAGACCATCGATGTGGAGCTTGGTGAGCTTCCACGCCGTTTCGAACTGGCGAACTAGGTAGTCACGGGCTTCGTCGGCCATGAGCACTAAATCTTGATGTCGCTCAACAGCATGTCGTGCGGCCACTGATGGGCAAAGCCATTCTGCCGGAGCACCGTCGCGATCTGGCCCCAGTGCCGGATGTCGTGCAGGAAAATGTTCGACGCGATCTTGTACTTGCCGGCTGAGATCGTGCCGGCTGTGAGAGTCTGAAACGTCAGGACGCGATCAAGCTCCTTCTCCGGCGCCGTCGTGAGGAAATGCACGAGCTGACCACGCGCGTTATCTCCGAGCTCGAACACTTCATCGATCGAAGTCTGCCGGAATTCCTCCCAGGCTGTGACTTCCTGATCCAGCAGCCGCTGCGCGTACCGCAGCTCCACTCCGAAAATGTGGAGCACCAATCCGCCAATCGTCGCCATTCGTCCGGTGGCGAATGGCACCACCCACGCTTTTGGATGCTCGACGAACCAGTCGTGCCAACGGTGGTGCTCCGTCGAAGTGACCTCGAGGAGCACCTGATAGGTGAGGGCGCAGCGGTTGATGGCTGTCACACTCTCATGTGATCCGGGCGCCAGTTCCGAATGGCGCGTTTGATGTCGGCCCGGGTCTTGAGCTCGCCATTGAGAGCGCGCCTCGTCAGCTCGGGCACTTCATCATCGGGCGCGAATCGGAGGCCAATGAACTGCTCCGGCGTCAGATTTCCGATTCGACCGCGCATGTCGCCTGGGAGAACCTGCTCGAGGCGGATGCGTTCCTCCAGACGAATGATGCGATCCTGAGCGCGAAGCGGCATGGACCGGGAAATGAAGATTCCGGTCGCCAACGCAATCGCCACGATGACTGCCCACCCGTTCACGAGGCGCGGATCTCGCCAGAATCGCGCTGCCACGATGAATACGTTGGCCACCAGTACGGGAAGAGCGAAGAAATGCCACGCCGGAATCCACCGACGGTGAGTTGCAAACGTCTGGGTCTCTTCTGCCATCCTGGCTCCTTGTGGTTTAATCCGGCGTCAACACCGGAAACTACGTATCACCGACAATTGCGCGAGAGCAAAACCTTAATTGCGGCCGATCGGTCGCGACGATGCAAGCACAATTACGCGGTTTGCACCTGCGCGTCTCGTGCGTAACGCTTGAGTCTGGTGATCATGGCGTTGAGGCCGGGCTCCCGCGCTGCCAGGCCGATGCTCTCCATCAACGTGCTGACAAAATCTCCCGGTATTCCGAGGGTGGTCGATGGCGGCTGGCCGTTCACTGCCCCGAAGATGATGGCGAGAACGGCCGCAATGGTCGGCGACTCTCGGACGTTGAGATCGGCGTAGAAATACATTCGCCCGTCGCGCACTTCGGGAATGATGTCGACGCGCGTCTGACATTCCGGAATGTTGAACGATCCATGGTCGATGTCCTTGAACCGTTCCGGCAGCGGCTCGAGCTTCTTCGAGTACTGGACCAGCGCCTGCATCTTCTCCTCGCGTCCCATCGAGCGGAACAGTCTCAACACTCGATCGATCGACGGCGGAATGCCCGAGCTGGTGGGGGCGCTCTCCATAAGCAGCAATCTAATTATGTTTCGCGAAACAGATCATCAACGCTGGAGAGCCGGATGCCAACCAGGAAAGCGACTGCCACATGGGAAGGCGGACTCAAGACCGGAAAGGGAAGCTTCAAGGGCGAGAGCGGCGCGATCAGCGCTCAATACAACTTCGGCTCACGGTTTGAGAGCGGGGCAGGATCGAATCCAGAAGAGCTGCTCGCCGCGGCGGAGGCCGCGTGCTATACCATGGCGCTGAGCTCGGGCCTGGAAAAGAACGGCACCCCTGCCACGAAGGTCGAGACCACCGCGGCGTGCACGATTCAGGCTGTCCCTGGCGGCTTCGCCATCACCACGATGAAGCTTAACGTGCAGGCGACGGTGCCCAGGATCGACAAGGTGAAATTCGACCAGATCGCACAGGAGACCAAAGAGGGATGCCCGGTCTCGAAAGCATTGAAGGGCAACGTCGATCTCCAGCTCGAAGCGAGACTGCTTTAGAACGTCCCGGCGATGTGAGCGGCTGCGTCAGCGCGAGCGACTGCTCTTCTTATCGCGAGTAGTTTCTGAT
>DASWGL010000116.1:0-3052 GCA_036393735.1 Gemmatimonadaceae bacterium
TGGGAGAGAACATCCAGGTTCGCCGCTTCGTTCGATTTCAGATGGGCGAGGAATAGCAATCCGGTGCCGTACGGTTTTGAACTGCAACTGAACGGGTGTGAGAGGTCAGAAGCATAGATGCGAGTTGCTAGTTCACGACGCCCGGACTTTGCAAACCGGCATTCGTGGCACTGGCAGTTACTGCCGCGCGACGGGGATAAGTCAGGGAGTCGTAAACTGAATTCTGCGAACTACGCTACTCGCGTCTCGCACCCGTTCACTTATGAGTTTCCCGTTCGGTTTGCAGTTCACAAACCAGAAGAGGTCTAGTTGCCAGACCTAAAGTACAACCGGGTTCTGCTCAAGCTGTCCGGCGAGGCTCTCGCCGGGCAGAAGGGCGGCGGCTTCGATTTCACGATCCTCGAGCGCCTCGCCACCGAGGTCGCTGACATCGTCAAGATGGGTGCTGGCGTCGGTCTGGTGATCGGTGGCGGAAATATTGTTCGCGGAGCGCAGCTCTCGAAGATGGGGATGGACCGCGTCGGCGCCGACTACATGGGCATGCTCGCTACGGTCATCAACGCGCTCGCACTCCAGGATGTGCTCGAGAAGGCGCAGCTGGAAACGCGCGTCATGACCGCGATCGCGATGGAATCGATCGCGGAGCCGTTCATCAGGCGGCGCGCGATGCGCCATTTCGAGAAGGGCCGCGTTGTGATCTTTGCGGCCGGCACCGGCAACCCTTACTTCTCTACGGATACCGCCGCGGCGCTCCGCGCAATTCAGATCCACGCGGATGTGATCATCAAAGCTACGAGCGTCGATGGAGTGTATACGGCGGATCCCAAGCGCGATCCGGAAGCCAAGAGGTTCGAATCGATCAGCTACCGCGATGTAATGGTCAACGAGCTGGGCGTGATGGACCAGACGGCCATCACTCTGTGCAAGGAAAACAAGCTCCCGATCATCGTCCTCAACATTCACCGTCACGGAGAGGTTGCGAAGGCGCTGCTGGGTGAGCGCGTCGGAACGATCGTACAATGACGACAATTCCTCAGATCACGAAGGACTGCCGGACCGCGATGGAGAAATCATTCGAGGCGTCGAAGCGCGAGCTGGCGTCGATCCGCACCGGAAAGGCGACAGCCAGCCTGCTCGATACCGTGCGCGTTGAAGCGTACGGGCAGCAGATGCCCTTGAACCAAGTTGCGGGCGTGTCGGCTCCGGAGCCGCGGCTCCTCACCGTGACGCCCTGGGACAAGGGACTGGTCACGGCGATCGAAAAGGCGCTGCGAGAATCGGATCTCGGGCTCAATCCTCAGACGCAGTCGGGCGTCATCCGGGTGCCACTCCCATCGCTCAACGAGCAGCGCAGAAAGGAGCTGGTCAAGGTCGTTCACAAGCTGGCCGAGGAAGCGCGGATCGGCATCCGCCACGCGAGAACCGCCGCGCGCGATCAGCTGAAGAGGCTCGAAAAAACGTCGGAAGACGAGCAGAAGAGGGCGGAGAAAGAGCTTCAGAAGCTTCACGACGACTACATCGGCAAGATCGATGAGTTGTTGAAGGCGAAAGAAGCAGAAATAATGGAAGTCTAGCCCGTGTCCGAGCTGACACGGCGCATCATCTTCGCGGTAATTGCCGCGCCCGCGAGCATCGCGATCGTCTACTTCGGCGACTGGGCGTTGGCGATTGTTCTCTCCGTGCTCGCCGCGCTCGCGGCTTGGGAGTTGTTCCGCATGGCTCGTGAAACCGGGGCACTGCCGCTGGAGCCCGCGGGAATCGCGCTGGCTGCCCTCCTGCCGCTCGCGGTTCACGCGCAACGACTTGGCGTATATACGCTCTCGCTCACGGCAATCGTCGCCATGATTCTGCTGTTGTTCGCGAGCACGATCTGGCTCCGTGGACCAGCGGGCAAGCCGTTGTCCTCAGTCGCGATCACGGTGTTCGGCGTGATGTACGCCGGACTCTTCTCGTACATCTACGCGCTTCGCTACCACGACTACGCTGTCGGCGCGGCCGCTGGAACCGCGCTGGTCTTCTTACCCGTGCTTCTCACTTGGGCTACCGATGTCGGCGCGTACACATTCGGTCGGACGTTCGGCAAGAAGAAGCTGATTCCTTCGGTGAGTCCCGGAAAAACGGTGGAAGGGGCGGTGGGTGGACTCGGCCTCGCCATAGTCATATGTCTTCTTTACGTGAGATTCATACTGATGCCGTATGCGCAGCTCGGACTGACGATCCAGGGCGCGGTGCTCTTCGCCATAGTTGTCAGCGTCGCGGCGCAGACGGGAGACCTGGCCGAGTCGCTGCTCAAGCGAGAGGCCGGCGTGAAGGACAGCTCGCGGATCCTTCCCGGACATGGTGGAATACTCGATCGGTTCGACAGCCTGTTGTTCGTGATGCCGATCGCGCTTCTGCTGCTGGGTCGCTTGCTGCTGCCCATCCCACTATGACTCCCGGCTCCGCCACCCGTCAGAAGGGTGTGGCGGTACTGGGCTCCACCGGCTCGATCGGCACTACAGCGCTACGCGTCCTGGACAGACAGCGTGATCGATTCCGCGTCACGGCTCTCACCGCGAACAGCAACGCCGCTCTCCTGAGAGAACAGGCGCTCAAGTTCTCACCAGCTTTCGTCGGGATGGTAGAATCCCAGCACGATGCGGACGATGCGTGGAGGAGCGGAACGGATGCCCTTATCGCCGCTGCCACCCGCGATGATGTCGACATCGTGCTGAACGCGATCGTCGGTGCGGCGGGACTCGACGCCACGCTGGCCGCTCTCGAAGCAGGAAAGCGTGTCGCACTCGCCAACAAGGAGACGCTGGTCATCGCCGGAGACCTGGTGAGGCAGGCGTGTGCCGCGGGAGCAGGCGAGGTCATTCCCGTTGACAGCGAGCACAGCGCCATCCTTCAATGCATCACCGGACACCCGACGTCGGCCGTCCGTCGAGTCGTGCTCACCGCGTCGGGCGGACCATTCCGCGGCTGGAGCGCGGAGCGACTCGCGTCGGCGAGTGTGAATGATGCCCTGAGGCACCCGACCTGGCAGATGGGCCGCAAGATCACCATCGAC
>DASWGL010000117.1:0-1718 GCA_036393735.1 Gemmatimonadaceae bacterium
TCGTCCTCGACGAACGGCACCAAGTAAACGTAATCCTCGCGCTGGACAACGAAGATGCGCTGGCCGGCGTATCGGTCGGGGTTCGGGTGTTCCAGGATGTCGAGCAGGTCGCCGCGCTCGATATGAAAGACGACGTCCTCGAATCCGATACCGCGGTCCGCCTTGAGCTTCGCGTTCTTCGCGTCGTCCCAGGCGAAATACTTCACTGATCTCAGTGTAGCACAACGTGTGCTTGATAGGCACACATTGGCATCGTCTCCTGGACTGACCCCCAAACTTGAGACACTCGTAGAGGCACACTGTGCAGGGAAAGGAACTGCACGTGGCAAAGCAACGAGTCGGCCGGTGGTCGAAAGAATTTCGCCGAATGGCCGTCGAGCGATTGAAGACCTGCGACAACATCGTGGCGTTGTCGAAGGAGCTCGGCGTCCATCGACGACTGCTCTACAAATGGCGGGATCAATTCGCGCCGTTCGACGAGAGTGAGGAGCCGGCGAGTGGCAATTCAGCGCAGGCCACGCTTCGCCGAAAACTGCATCAGCTCAAACGTGTGCTGGTGGACAAGACCCTGGAGGTGGATTTTTTCAAAGGTGCCTTGCACAAAGTCGAGGCTCGACGCCAGCAGACCGGACGCTCTGGCGTGAAGGCGTCTACGACCACATCGAGGAAATGATGCCGGTGCAAGGCAGCCTCAGCATCGAGCGCATGTGTCAGCTGGTACAGGTCAGTCGCGCCGGATTTTATCGGCATCTGCAGGGCCGCGCGCCAGCACAAGAAGATATGTCGGTGCGGTCCATGATTCAGGCGATCGCGGTGGAGCATCGACGGCGCTATGGCTATCGACGCATCACCCAGGAGTTACGGCGTCGAGGGATGTTGGTCAATCACAAGCGCGTCGCCCGAATGATGCGTGAAGACAATCTGTTGGCGGTGCAACCGCGGACCTTCAGGGTGACCACGGACTCTGCGCACGAGCTCGAGGTCTTCTTGAACCTGGCCGGCCGCATGAAGATGACCGGGATCAATCAACTCTGGGTCGCGGATATCACGTACATCCGGCTGCAGCGCGAGTTCGTCTATCTCGCGGTCATCCTCGACGCGTTCTCGCGCAAGGTGGTGGGATGGACGCTGGACCGGTCGTTGGCGAGCCGGCTGGCGATCTCGGCGCTCGAGCAGGCCATCGCGAGGCGGCAGCCGCCGCCCGGGTTAGTGCATCATTCCGATCGTGGCGTGCAGTACGCCTCGGCCGAGTACGTGAAACTCTTGCAGGAGCATCACATGATTCCGAGCATGAGTCGGCCGGCGAACCCGTACGACAACGCGAGCTGCGAAAGCTTCATGAAGACGCTCAAGCGAGAGGAGATTTATGCGAACGACTATCGAACCTTAGACCACCTCGCAACGAACATCGAACGGTTCATCGATGAGTACTACAATCGGTGTCGCTTACACTCGGCGCTGGGCTACCGACCACCTGACGAGTTCGAACAACAATCGGAGTCTGGACACGTGAGCGGCAATGTCGGAGGCGCGACAATCAGGTTTTTCAATCACCGTGAGTCCGCGGGTGCTACGCGACCAGGAGGTCTTCAGGGCCCTGTCCTCGACAGCGTTCGAGTCAATGCGAGCGAGCAATGAGAGACATTCTGCCGATCAACCGGGCGATGCAAGAAAACAAAATCGCTCAGGATGTCCTAGGAACGATTTTCTCGAGGGGG
>DASWGL010000118.1:0-3234 GCA_036393735.1 Gemmatimonadaceae bacterium
ATATTAGTTTGCTTGACCGCCCTGCCGCTCGCCGGTAGAGTCACGCATTACCGCGTCTCCGGCAAGACGCCCGCGGCACACGGCAGCGGCCTTGCCGAAAGCTAGTCGGGACGGGACAAGCGATACAGAGGCCGACTGAGAACTCAACGCGATGGACTTTGCCTGGTCGGACCAACAACGAGAGCTACTGGACGCGGTCGGCCGTTTTGCTAGCCAGCAACTTAACTACGACGTGATCGAGAACGATCGCGAGGGCATTTTCAACCACGAGGCCTGGAAAAAATGCGGTGACTTCGGCATCCAGGGCTTGCTCGTCCCCACCGAGTACGGCGGGCTCGGCACCGATCCACTCACTACCGTGGCAGCCCTCGAGCGCCTCGGATACGCCTGCAAGGACAACGGCCTGCTCTTCTCGATAAACGCCCACATGTGGACGGCGATCATTCCGCTCGTCTACAACGGTTCCGAAGCACAAAAGAAAAAATACCTGCCCGGCCTTTCTAACGGCACGCTCATCGGCGGCAACGCAATGAGCGAACCAAATAGCGGCTCGGACGCATTCAGCCTCGCCACGACCGCCGTCAAGAAAGACTCTACGTACGTTCTCAACGGCAGCAAAGTCTTCGTCACCAACGGTCCCGTTGCGGATCTGCTCGTCGTGTTTGCCACGGTAGACAAAACGCGCGGGCCGGATGGAATCAGCGCCTTCCTCGTCGAGAAAGATTCGCCGGGGATGAACGTCGCGCGCAAACTCGAGAAGATGGGTGTGCGCACGTCGCCGATGGCCGAAGTGTTTTTCGAAAACTGCGAGGTGCCGGAAGAAAACTTGCTCGGCAAAGAAGGTGGGGGAGCTTTTCTGTTCACGCGGTCGATGACTTGGGAACGCGGTTGCATCCTGGCAAGTGCGGTCGGGTCGATGCAACGCTTGTTGGAGACGTGCATCCGTTATGCGAACGAGCGCAAACAAGGGGGCCAGTCGATCGGCAAATTCCAGCTAGTAGCCAGCAAAATCGTCGATATGAAGCTGCGCGTCGAGAGTTGCCGAAACATGCTTTACCATTACGCGTGGTTGAGCGGCCACCGCAAGAGCGTGTATCTGGAGGCCGCGATGACCAAGCTGCACATCAGCGACTGCTGGGTGAAATGCTGCGAGGACGCGATCCAGATCCACGGCGGCTACGGCTACATGACCGAGTACGAGGTCGAGCGGGAATTGCGCGACGCCATCGGCAGCAAGCTCTACTCGGGCACGAGCGAAATCCAGCGCAACATCATCGCCTCAATGCTGGGTCTGTGAGCGAATCCCAAGTCGGTCGATGAAGATCCTGGTTCCGTTCAAGAGCGTGCCCGACCCCAACGACGCCACCGTTGTGGGCGCAGCGGCTTCGACGCCCAAGTCGGTGATCAACCCATTCGACGAAATCGCCATCGAGGAAGCGTTGCGGATTCGCGAACGCGGCGAAGCCGCCGAGATCGTGGGCATCACGATCGGGGCGCCTACGGTCGACGAACAAATCCGCGCCGCGCTCGCGATGGGCGTCGATCGTGCCATTCGCATCGACGATTCCCGTGCGCTCGATCCGTACGCGGTGGCGCGCATTCTCCGTGTGCTGATCGAGAAGGAAGCGCCGCACGTCGTGATCATGGGCAAGCAAGCTGTGGACGACGACTCAAACCAAGTGGGGCAGATGCTGGCCGGCTTGTTGCGTTGGCCGCAGGCGACGTTCGTCTCGAAGATCGAGTTCTTGGGCAACAAAACGCGCGCCCGCTGCACGCGCGAGACCGACGCCGGCCTTGAGGTCATCGAAATCAAGCTACCCGCCATCATCACCACTGATCTTCGCCTTAACGAACCGCGCTACGTCTCGCTGCCCGGTTTAATGAAGGCGCGCCGTAAATCAATCGAAGTCCTAACCTGCGATCAGCTGGGAGTGACCGTGCGACCTCTTACCACCGTAATCTCAACTGCGCGTCCACCCAAGCGCGCCGCCGGCACGCGCGTCGAGTCGGTCGAAGAGTTAGTCACGAAACTAAGGCAGGAGGCCAAGGTGCTCTAGCATGGCCGAGTCCCTCGTACTGATCGAACACCATCGCCAACAGGTGAAGCGTCCCTCGTTGCACGCCATCACGCTAGCGCGAAAACTCGGTGGCGAGTACGCGCTACTCGTGCTCGGCCACCGCTTGGACGGGATCGCCGCGTCTCTCGTTTCGTACGGCGCGTGCGCAGTGGTTGTCGCCGACGACCCGGCATTGGCGAAACCGTTGGCCGACCGTTACGCGACAGTGATCGCCGAAGCAGCGCGAAAGCGCGGCGCGAAGACCATCTTGGGAACCTCCTCGACGTTTAGCAAAGACGTCTTGCCGCGCGCCGCTGCGCTGCTTGATGCGCCGATGGTCACCGACGTGGTCGCGGTCGAAGAAATGGACGGCTCGATTTCCTACCGACGTCCCATCAACGCCGGCAGCATGTTCGCCATAGTCAAGGTGGAGGGTGACCGCCGCGTGCTCACAGTCCGCGGCACGGCATTCGAGGCGCCTGCGGCGGACGCAGCACCCTGTCCGATCAAACGCTTCGACTTCGACGCCGCTTCGCTTCCCAACGGCATACAATTTATCTCCCGCGAAGAACGCAAGTCCGACCGACCCGACCTAACCGAAGCCCGCGTGGTGGTATCTGGCGGCAGGCCGCTAAAGGACAAGGAAACATTCGAGCGTCTGGTCGGCGGATTGGCGGACGCGTTAGGCGGCGCAATCGGCGCCACCCGCGCCGCAGTCGATGCAGGGATGGCGCCTAACGATTATCAAATCGGACAGACCGGCAAGGTCGTCGCGCCCGAGTTGTACATCGCGCTTGGAATCTCCGGGGCGATTCAGCACCTGGCCGGAATCAAGGATTCGCGGATCATCGTCGCGATCAACAAAGACCCCGACGCGCCGATCTTTCAGATGGCAACTTACGGCTTGGTGGGTGACCTGCATCGGATCGTCCCACAACTCATCGAATCGATTCGCCGAGCCTAAGCCAGAATACGATGACCGATATGAATAACGCTACGCGCGAAGTGTTCGGCAACATCGCGCCATGGATGCGTGTCGTGTTTTTCATCATGATCGCGGCGAGTATCGCCGTGCTGGTGTGGCAAGTCGCGGCCCGCGCGGTGCTCTGGCGTAAAGGTCAGCCGGGCGGATTTGAGCGTAGCTGGCGGGTCTGGATTGAGCGACTCGTCGTCTACG
>DASWGL010000119.1:0-1933 GCA_036393735.1 Gemmatimonadaceae bacterium
CGGTCGATCGCCAGTCGGCCACTCAGGAACATCCGCCTGACCACTCTGACCAGTAGTCCAATGCCGACCGGCATCGCCGCGGTCTGCATCAGCACCGCGCTGAGTCGCAGAAGCCATCCCTCACCGAACACCGCCGCTGCACCGGTCAGCAACGTGGAGCGGTTCCACGAGCGGATCCCCTTCCAAGAGCGAGTGACACTCGCGAAGGCGGGAGACGATGGACGGCTTCAGCGATCCGGCGGAGCCATCCATCGTCCTCGTTCAGGGAGGCCACGTGGGGGAAGCGGCAGTTCTCAAGAGAGGTGCTATGCACAGTGGGCATCTCACAATGCATGATGGCAAGCGCGACGCCACGAGCGCGTCGAACGCCCGTCGTGACACCATCCTTCAGCGCAATCGTGGGTTAGAGCGATTCGACATCGGGCGCGCCGCTTGCCTGAATAGGCGAGACGTGTGTTTCATCGCGCACTCTTGCGCGACCGGGCGCAATCCCGCTACCACCGACCAGCGTGCGATCCACCGTCGACGTGGAGTACCTCTCCGGTTACCTGGCCTGCGTGCGCGAGGAACAGCACGCCGTCAATGACATCATTCACGCTCGCGATCTTTCCCATCGGCTGCAAGGTCCTGAGAAACTCTTTCGGATCATCCGTGTGCATTGGTGTGTCCACGATTCCGGGAGCGACAGCGTTGAACCTGATCCCTTCTTTGGCATACTCGATGGCTAGACTTTGGATCACAGCGTTCAGTCCTCCCTTGGTGATCATCGGGACCGCCGCATTCACTCCTGCGATCGGCTGGTCGGCGAGCGAAGCGGTGATGCTCACAACAGCGCCGGCCTGTTGTTTCAGCATCTGTGCCACCGCAAGCTGTGTGATGTAGAGAAAGCCCAGAAGATTGGTGGACACCAGGGCATTGAAGTCGTCGGTTGTGAACTCGGTGAAAGGTTTGGTGGAGAAGATTCCCGCGTTCGTGACGAGAAGATCAATACTTCCGAAGTTCTCGATTGCTGCCTCCACGACCTTGATGGCCGTTTCGTTCTTACCGATATCGCCAGCGACGAGGACCAGATTCGATGATGCCGACAAAGACTGATTGACATTGCGGGATGTCGCCACGACGTTGTAGCCCGCATTCAAAAGCGCCTCGACTAACGCCGCACCAATCCCTTGCGATGCTCCCGTAACGATTGCTGTTCTCTTCGATGACATGTGTGCCCTCTTTTGGAATTGTGAATCCGCAGAGAACCATTACGCTGTAGGCGTCGAGGCAAATCTATTGGACATTGGTATCGATCAATACCTTCGTGTCCGAGCGAACATCTGCTGCGAGTCTTTGGCTCGAGCACGTCTTCAAAGAATCTCCTCGATGGTGTGAACCGGACCGTTTCGGTGCGCCTCCCCAATACCCACTGCGAGCAAGCGATTAAGGAAGGCGTACTTCGGCGCGGCAGTCTCGAAGCGGGGCAGCGTGCGGAAATAGTGGTTCGTATCGTCACGCACGCCAGTGAATGTCATGTAGATCAACGCGCTGTCGTCAGTCTCGAGCGTCAGCCGGAGGTCGAGCTCGAACGTTCTGTCGGCGGCCGCGGTCACCCAGTCGGCGCCGCCGAGGACGATTCCGCGCAAGCGCTCGCCTTCAAAGGACCCACCCGTAATCGGAAAGATCGAGAGCCGGCCATGCGGTGTCGGACCGATCTCATCGGTCGTCAGACGCAGCCGCATCAGCGGACGGGCGTTCATAGAGTCCTCGGCTTTCGGAAACCCGCTTAGAGGAGTTCATGAATGGTGTAGATCGGACCTTCAGCGCGTCGGTCGCCGCTCGCCACCGTAATGAGATGGTTCAAGAATACGTACGCCGGGTGTGCGGTTTCGAACCGCGGCGTCGTCCGAAAATAGTAGGCTGCCGGATCGACCGCCTCGCCACGTGCCAG
>DASWGL010000120.1:0-2273 GCA_036393735.1 Gemmatimonadaceae bacterium
GCGGCGGTGCAGCACTGGGGATTCACGCTCGATCCGGCGCAGATGCAGGTCCTCGCTCAGGAGGTCGGGGAGAAGACGCTGCTCTCGCGCACCGGCGGCGCGCCGAGTCTGGCGGTGGGGATGGCGCACATCTTCTCGCGCGTACTCGGCGGCTCGACCGCAATGGCGCTCTGGTATCACTTCGCGATCATGTTCGAGGCGCTCTTCATTCTGACGACGGTTGACGCCGGAACGCGCGTCGGTCGATTCATGCTCCAGGATTTACTGAAGCACGTGTGGGCGCCGATCGGACGCGTGTCCTGGTATCCCGCGGTCGTGATGGCGAGCGGTATCGTGGTCGCGATGTGGGGCTACTTCCTCTATCAGGGCGTGATGGATCCGCTCGGCGGAATCAATTCTCTCTGGCCGCTGTTTGGAATCTCCAACCAGCTTCTCGCCGCGGTCGCGCTGTGCGTCGGCACGACGGTCATCATCAAGATGGGGAAGGCGCGCTATGCGTGGGTGACGATTCTTCCTCTCACCTGGCTCGCGATCGTCACGTTGACGGCTGGCGTGGAGAAGATCTTTTCGACAGATCCTAGGCTCGGATTTCTATCGCACGCGCGGATGGTGGGCGAGGGACTAGCGATCGGCTCGCTGCCTCCTGGTGTTCAAACACTGGCTGAGGCCAGGCGGTTGATACTCAACGACCGTATCGATACGGCCGTCGCGGCGTTTTTCCTCCTCTCTGTAATCGTGATACTGGTCGCGTCGGCGCACGAATGGTTCACGGTGCTCTCGGGTCGAAAGGCGGCTGTGACAAGCGAGATTCCCTTCGAGCCAGCGAACCGGGCCGCGTAATCAGAATACGAACATCGCGATTGCCGCTCCGAACATCACCAGCGTCGTCAACGCGACGACAAATCGCCCCGGTGGGGAGCTGGGCTGGCCTTGCATTAGCACCCGGTCCGATGCTGTTATCAGAACGCCGAGGAGAAGGAATGGAGCGAGAAGGCCATTGAGTATCGCGGTCCAATAAAGTGCCTTCACTGGATTCACGTTCGCGAAATCCAGGGCGATGCCAAGCAGCATTGCGATGATGACCACTCTGTAAAACGCACGCGCGCGGCCGAAGCGCTCGTCGATCCCCTCATTCCAGCCGAACGTCTCGGCGAAGGCGTAAGCGGCAGAGCCGGCGAGCGTCGGAATCGCGAGGGTGCCTAGACCAAGCAGCCCCACTGTATAAAGAAGCGTTGCGAACTTGCCGGCAAGCGGACGCAATGCTGACGCCACCTCTCGACTCGACTGGGGATTTGTAATCCCAGCTTTGTGGAGCGTGAGCGCAGTCGTCAGGATGATGAAGAACATCGCGACATTGGAGAACAGAGTTCCAAGGCCGACATCCCACTTTCGCGTTTTGATTTCCTCCGGGGTCGCTCCCCGTCGGGCAAGAATGGAGTGGCGGCCCATGGCCTTCTCTTCCTCAACCTCCTGGGATGCCTGCCAGAAAAACAGATACGGACTGATGGTTGTGCCAAGAATCGCGACCACCATCGCCCATGCACCCGGCTCCGGTGGCATGCGTGGCACGAAGGTGTCGCGCGCGACCAGGCTCCATTGCGGTCCGACAATGAAGGCCGTTATGACGTAGGCAAACAGAATCAGCGCCAACCACTTGAGAATGTCGGCGATCATGATGTAGCGGAGTCGAACTGTCGCGAAGGCAATTAGCACACCGAACAAAACCACCCAGATGTGGGAACTCACGCGCGTTAGCAATTCGGCGGCGTCGGCCATTCCCGAAAGATCGGACCCGATGTTGATCGTGTTCGCTATGAAAAGAGCGCCGCACGCCGCGAGCAGCAGCGGCCTCGGGAATTTCTTCCGGAGTGCGCTCATGAGTCCGCGCCCCGTTACCATCCCGATCCGCGCGCACATGGTCTGAACGGCGGCCATGAGCGGCCAGCTCAGGAGCGCCATCCAGAGAAGGCCGGTTCCGAATTGAGCACCGGCAATCGAGTAGGTGGTGATACCAGACGGATCGTCGTCCGCCGCGCCCGTGATAATGCCTGGGCCAAGCGCGCGCCAGAACCGACGCGCAGCGGCAAACCGTCCGCCGCTTATCTCGGTGCGCGGACCATGCCCCGAAGTTCCAACCGGCAACCGTCCCGAGTCGACCGCCATTGTCGATAGCCCCACGGAAGATTCATTCACCTTCTGCGCAGTTATCTTAACTCAATGGGGCAGGTTTGCCCTCCCGCTCTATGCAGCGTCTGAGGAAAACTGCCCCATTG
>DASWGL010000121.1:0-2105 GCA_036393735.1 Gemmatimonadaceae bacterium
GGGGTCTGATCGTCTTGACGACGATCGCGCAGCTCGTCTTCTTCCGCCGGAAGAAGTGGATCTAACGGCCGTGTCCGCGCACCCCCACCCGGTCGAGGGTGGGGCGTAACCCACCACCCTCGGGATCGACGATACCGGGGAAGGCCGCACGCGTGGGTGCCGGATCTGTGTCGGCTTGGCGCCGATTCCTCCACCGACGGAGCGGCGGGGTTCGACTCTACGATTGACCCGTGCCCTTCTTCATCTGCCCGCAGTTTCTGACACTTAGGCTATACTCCGCCTGAGTCAACCGACCAGTGAGGTGCAGTGCCACCCTTCGCCATCTACTGCCGAGCCTCGATCGAGGGCGCGAACGGGACGCTTTCGTCTGATCCTGCCGACCAGGAGGCGCAGGCACGCGCCTGGGCTGAGAGTCGCGGGCTCGAGATCACAGAAGTCGTCACCGAGATCGTTTCAGGCGCCCTTGACGCAGATGACCGGAAGCTCGGCGAACTGATCGCACGCTGTGAGTCAGGAGAGCTAGGCGGGATCATCGTCCGCGACGAAAGCCGATTTGCTCGTGACGTCATCGCAGGAGCGGTCGCGCTCCGGCGCATTGTGGCCTGCGGCGCTCGCCTAATCGCGACAGCGTCGGGGTTCGACTCCGCCAACGGATCGGAGATGCACTTCAACATCCTTATGGCGGTAGGTGATGCGGAACGAAAACGTCTGCGCGGGAGACTCCAAGGCGGGAAGCTGAAGCGAACCCGCGAAGGTATCCACTGCGCGGGACGCGTTCCAATCGGTTATCAGCTACGAGATCGGCGGCTTGTGATTGACGAGCGATCTGCCGAGTTCATCCGCGAGATGTTCCGCCTTCGCGCCAAAGGGATGAGCTTCCTCAGCATCGCGAAGACGATCAAGTCGAAGGGACTTCCCATCTCGCACTCGTCTGTCTATCTGATCATCAAGCGTCGCGTTTACCTCGGAGAGCAACGCGTCCCAAATCCGGATGGTGGCGACCCACTTGTCATCAAGAACGCGCATCCTCCGATAGTCACCCCTGGCGAGTGGGAGGCGGCGAACGCTGTCCAGACTCCTGCGCCCACACATAACGGTGCTGGGAAAGAAGCTGTCCTTCACGGAGTCGTGCGCTGCGGAGTGTGCGGGCGTAAAATGCACCTACGCCGGTACGGGAAAAACCGCGAGAAGCTCCGCTACGCCTGCACTCATCTCGGTTGTAATGGGGCGTCAATGGCCGCACACGAACTCGAACCAGCCGTTCAGGATGTGCTGGACCTCGCTGTCGCCACCCGTGATCCGTACATCTCAGCCGTTATCGAAGGAGATACGCGCTACGCGGATGCACTCGAAGCGGTGCACGACGCACAGCGCGAGCTCGACATGTATCGCGCAGAGATCAAGGTCTCAGACGTCGGCGTCGAGCAGTGGAAGGCGGACGTCGCAGTCCGACAGGGGACACTAGAGGCTGCGCGCCGAGCGCTACGTGAGATCCCCAAACCGGACGAGATTGGTTACCCAGTGTCCGAGTACCCACAGTCCGCGGCGGAGAAGGCTGCGGGGCTTATCCCTGCCGCCGTGGATCTCGATATCCGGCGTAGGTTCTACGCGCGCTGTATCGCCGAAATTCGTGTCTACCCAAAAGGCACCGAGCCCCGCGTGACGCTCCGCTGGCAGGGCTCAGAGGACGATATGCCCGTTCCGCGGTTCAAGCCTGAACCTCTCCCACACGCCGCGTAACACGGTCCTATCCGTCTCGTCTAAACGAGGCGGCACGCTGCGATCCAAGTTAACGCCACGCGGATAACGGCGAGGATGAGTGGCTTCAAAATGCGGGGCTCGGTGAGTACCGCTCGGCGGAAGCGCCGTATATTTCTGTTTCCCGCGCGCGCGCGAATACCAGATCGTGCTGGGTTTCGCAATCGGTTGGCCCCACCCCAGACCAAAGCGCTTGCCCTTGCTGCCCACTCCGAAGAACGCGCTTTCGGGTCTTTGCTGAAGCCGCTTCTGCGCCGTGTCGTGAATTGTTGAGAATGCGACGCCGACGCGATCCGGCTCAACCCCGTTCGCCGCGAAACGTTGAAACGTAATCCGAGGGGGCGGGC
>DASWGL010000122.1:0-2377 GCA_036393735.1 Gemmatimonadaceae bacterium
GCCATGACTCCCTTGATCGCGCCGGAGAAAATCAGGCCGAGAATCAACTCCGATTTCTTGATAGGCGTCACCAGGTAGCCCTCGTGCAGCCCGCGCGACTTGTCGTCAATGAAAGTGATGCCCCCGCCGATCATCGCCACGATGAAGATGGCCATTGCAATCGAGCCCGAGAGCAAATATTTGATGTACTCGATGTAGGGATACAGTTCCACGACCTGCAAATCGATCAGCGGATCGAGGCGCGGAGTCGGCACGCTCAGCCGCTGCCCCGGCTGGAACGGGTTCAGGCCCTGGTTGATGTCCTGGACGAGGGATTGTATGCGTGTGAGGAGTTCACTTGTGACGAAGTTGTCCGTGTTGTCTTCGATGAAGGCGATGCGCGGCCGGTTCCCTTGATCCACTCGCCGCGAATAATCGGGGGGGATATACACCACCGCTCGGACGAATCCCGTGCGCAGATCGACCACGGCATCGGTCAGGGAAGAATACGCTTCGACTTTCATGGTCCGCGGGCCTGCGGCGATGGCTTCGAACCGCTCACGGATATCACGCGACGCGGCCGTCTGGTCCTTGTCAACCACAGCGACCTTGATGCCCTTGATCTTCCCGCCGAAGGCGTAGCCCAGCACGATAAGCTGCATGAGCGGGAAGATCATCGAGCTCATCATCAGCGCCGGACTGCGGAAGAATTTCCGCATGTCGCGTTCGATAATCGCGGAGATGCGTTGGAAGTTCATGCCTTCTCGATCGTCCTTTACTTGTACAAGTGGCTCATATCGTGCCGAATGGTGTCCGACGCCGCATCGCGAAGCTGGCGGCCGGTGTAATACAGGAAGACGTCGTCGAGCGTGGTGCCTTGCACGGAGACGCGACGCACGCTGACGCCCCGCTCGCGCGCCAGGTCCATCAGCTCCCCGACCGTGAGCGGCCCGCTGTTCGAGGCGATGTGCGTGACGCCGTCATGAACGCTGACATTAGTGACCCCGTCCAGTTTTTCAATCGCCGCGTTCCAGTCTGCTGGCGGATTATCAAACTCCGCTTCCACGATGTCGGTTCCCGGCACGCTGTCTTTGAGTTTTGTTGGCGTGTCGAGCGCCACGAGCACTCCGTGGTCCACGATCGCGATGTGGTCGCAAAGCTGGTTGGCCTCCTCCATGTAATGCGTCGTCAACAGTATGGTCAGGTTGGAAGCGGCCTTCAGCTTGTTGATCATTTCCCAGACGCTGGTGCGTGAGACCGGGTCAAGGCCCGTCGTCGGCTCGTCGAGGAACAGGATTCTCGGCGAATGCACGAGGCCGCGGGCAATTTCGAGGCGTCTGCGCATGCCTCCGGAAAAGCTTCCCACCAGTTTGTCGGCGAATTCGGTCAGGCCCACGGATTCGAGCAAGCGCGGAATCACCACCTGGCGCTGGGAGGCCGATAGTCCGTACAACTTCGCGTGGATCAACATGTTTTCGCGCGCGGTCAGCTCGGGATCGGATGTCAGCGCCTGCGGTATGACTCCAATGGAGTGGCGAACGCCGTCGGCATCGGCCTCCACGTCGTACCCGCCAACCATCGCCGAACCCGAAGTCGGCGGCGTCAGCGTCGTCATCATGCGGATCAGCGTCGTTTTGCCCGCGCCATTGGGTCCGAGCAAACCGAAGATTTCGCCGGTAGCCACCGTGAAGCTCACTTCCTTCACGGCCACGAAGTCTCCGAACTGCTTTTTCAGCTTGTTGACTTCGATTGCGTTCGTTTCCGTCGTGTTCATCGCGCCCGCTGTTTCTCCCGAGCGTTCATCCGGCAACAGAGCAACTGCCATACCAACTTCATGCACCTAGTCTTGAACAAAGCATTGAATCAAGTCTCGACCCAAGACTTGACCCTTGTCTCGACTAAAGTCTCGAACCAAGCCTCCGAGCATTGTGGGTCGCGGCTTCAGCCGCGACATCACATGACCCCGGCAAAAGGGGTTTTAACCCCTGACTTCCCCGATTGGGCGACAATTGCTTGGAGCGCGCTTGCTGCCAAGTCTTAGTAGGACAGGCACTCCTGCCTGTCCGCGTGCGCTGCGGCAACACTGCGCCGGACAGACAAGGGCGTCTGTCCTACCCATCAAACTGGCGCGCTCCTCTGCCGCGGGGCGCACTGCCGAAGTCAGTCTTTGCCACCATTTTTTTGTGGAAGGAAGAGGCGGCAGCAGCACTGTGGCAGTCATGCCGGAAATGATCCTGCGTCCGGGATTGGGCACCGCCACCTTGATGGCGAAAGTCTTGATGTCGCGCTTTGTGCGGCTGACGTCGCGCTGTGTCGCGAAATCATTTTCGACGCCCTTAAAAATGACGGTGCCTTCGAGAGTGTTTCCCGAGGGAAGCTGAATTTTCATGCGCTGGTT
>DASWGL010000123.1:0-7826 GCA_036393735.1 Gemmatimonadaceae bacterium
CGCTTTTCTCCAGCAGATCCTTCTCCGGCCGAAGGAATACGAAGTCATCGCGACGCTCAACCTAAACGGCGACTACATCTCCGACGCCCTCGCCGCGCAGGTTGGCGGCATCGGCATCGCCCCCGGCGGAAACATCAACTACGCCACCGGACACGCGATCTTTGAAGCAACCCACGGCACCGCTCCCAAGTACGCGAATCTCGACAAGATCAACCCGGGGAGCGTCATTCTGTCGGGAGTGATGATGCTCGAGTACATGGGCTGGAACGAGGCGGCGACGCTGATCATCAAGGGAGTGGAAAAAGCCATCAAGTCGAAGCGAGTCACGTATGACCTCGCGCGGCAGATGCCCGGCGCAACCGAAATCTCGACTTCGGCTTTTGGCGATCAGGTGATCACCGGAATGAAGAGCTAGCTGATGCTCGCCGTCAGCATCAACTCGGCGAGTCCAGCCGAAGTCGGAACCGCGCTGCTTGTGGTCGCGCTTCCGGAAAACCCCACCATCGCCGGGATCGCAGGACTCGACTCCGCCACCCAGGGCGCACTCACGCGCTCCATCGAGATGAAGGACTTTCGCGGATCTCGCGATGAGATGCTTCATCTCACCGGTATCGCGAAGGGTCCGCGGCGCATCCTTCTGACCGGCATGGGAGCGGTGACCGATCGGCGAGCCTCTTTCCGACGTGCCGCCACTCTCGCCGCGCGCAACGCACACCGGCTCGGAGTCGGCGAGATGGTGTGGTACTCGGGACAGATCACCCCCGAAGAAACCGAGTCGATCACTATCGGCCTGATTGCGGGCGCGTGGGAATACGCGGATCTCAAATCCCCGTTGCCGGAAGCCGAGCGAAAGAAACCGCTCGAGAAAGCGGTGATTCTGACCAGCAACACCGACGACAGCCGGGGCGGGCTGGCGAGCGGGCAGGCAATTGGTTCCGGTCAGAGTCTGGCGCGGCGCCTGGCGATGATGCCGGGAAACCTCTGCACCCCGGATTATCTCGCGCAAACGGCGACCGACATCGCGAAGCGCTACGGCATGGGTATCACCGTGCTGGGACGCAAAGAAATGGAAGCCGAGAAGATGGGCTCGTTCCTCGCGGTCGCGCAGGGAACGCCGCAGGATCCCAAGCTCATCGCGCTCGAGTACAAGGGCGGCAAGCCGAACACCAAGCCGGTAGTCCTCGTCGGAAAGGGTCTCTGCTTCGACAGCGGCGGAATCTCCATCAAGCCGGCGCAAGGGATGGAGTTCATGAAGTTCGACATGTGCGGAGGCGCGGGCGTGCTCGGTGCGTTCGAGGCGCTGGGTCAGATGAACCCACTTGTCAACGTGGTGGGCATCGTCGGCGCGACGACCAACATGCCATCCGGAACCGCGATGAATCCCGGCGACGTCGTGAAGGCGCAGAATGGAAAGTCCATCGAGATCATCAACACCGATGCGGAAGGACGCCTCGTTCTTGCGGACTGCCTTTCCTACGCGAAGCGCTTCGATCCGGACGTCGTGATCGATGCGGCGACGCTCACCGGAGCGTGCGTGATCGCACTGGGTCACACCGCGAGCGGTGTGTTCTCGAGCGACGACGCGCTGATCGCCGAGATTCTCGCGGCCGGGAAGCGCGCGGGGGAGCCGGGGTGGCCGCTGCCGATGTGGGACGAGTACAAGGAGCTGATCAAGTCGGACGTCGCCGATGTGAAGAATTCGGGCGGCCGACCAGCAGGCGCCGTTACCGCGGCGATGTTTCTCAAGGAATTCGCGGAAGGATACCCATGGGCGCATCTGGACATCGCGGGTACCGCTTATTCAGAGACTGATCTCGTCACGATTCCCAAAGGACCGACAGGAGTCCCAACGGGTACTTTCATCGAGTTCATTCGCGGGAGAGTTCGCTGAAGAGAGCTTTCGGGCCCTTGCGCACCCCAGCCCGCCTCGGCCTCGTGGCCGGGGCGCTTTTGTACGCGGCTGCCTTTCCTGCCCCGGCACAGGTGCCTACCTCGCCCGTTAGTGCGGTCCCGATCCCGGTCAAGCCAAAAACCGATTCCGGTCCCGACAGCGTCCGCGTAAAAATCGATTCGATCAAGCCACCGTTCGGCCGCTTTGCGGACCCGGCACTCTACGAGATCGGACCGCAGTACGAATGGAACCGCGCGCAGCTGTTTGCAACGGGAGCGCTCACGGTCATCGATCTTCTTGATCGCATTCCTGGGGTGACGACGTTCAGGTCCGGCTGGCTGGCGACGCCACAGACCGCCACCTATAACGCCGATTTCGAGCGCGTGAGGGTGTTCTACGATGGGATCGAAATCGACGATCTCGACAGTCGAACCGGCGGCGTTCTTGATCTCTCGACTGTGCAGCTGTGGTCGCTGGAGCATCTGAGCATAGAGCGAAGCGCCAGCGAGCTGAGGATCTACATGCGAACGTGGCGCGTCGACAATACCGATCCGTACACGCGCGTTGATATCGCCACGGGAAACGAAGATACCAATCTGTATCGCGGCTTCTATGGCAAGCGATTCGACAACGGCGGCGTGCTTCAGTTCGCCGGGCAGCAGTACGGAGTGGCGAGCCCACGCTTCTCGGGCAGCGGTGATGCGCTTTCGCTGCTCGGCAGGGTGGGGATCGCGAAGAAAGGATGGAGTCTCGACGGCTTCGTCATCCGCCACCATCCGACGCGGGACATCGAGCGGGCAGCGATTGGCCGTCCGCCCGTTCTATCGCTGGACGCTACCAACACCGACGCCTACATCCGCGCAGCCGTGGGGCGAGTCGGGAGCGGGCCATGGGCCCAGCTTACCGTGGCATCGGTCGCGTTCAAGGGAACCACTGGCCCCGACAGAAGAGTGTCGGCGACAGCGCTCTCTGACACGCTCGAGAGAAGGGTCTCCGAAAGCCAATACAACGTGAGCGCGGGCTACACGCTCGGCCCCGCGCGCCTCGAGGTCGAAGACCGCTTGCGCGCCCTCAGGGGCACGACGTACAACGGTGCCAGCGGACGACTCGATATCGTGACGCCGATCGGCGTCGTGAACGGATTCGTCGAGCACGATGGATTTCGCAAAATCACGAATGCGGATGCCGGGATTCGCGCCCAGCCGCTGTCCTTCATCGCAGTTTCCGGAGCGATCTCCCGATCCGTTCCCATCACGTCAGGCGTATTTTCGCAAGTCAGTACGACCTCGTCGCGTGGGGAAGTTGGACTCAAGCTGTTCGGACCCTGGATTTCGGCCGGATTGCTCACAACTGACAGAACGCCGGGATTGGCTCCCATAGTCTACGACACGCTTCTGCTGCCAACCGGCCCGGGCCGAATCTCGGCGAGGACGGCATCAATCCGCGGTCCGATCCGGGGCGGCTTCGGCATCGACGCCTGGGTAATCAAGTGGGACCCGAACGGCCCGTACCGTCCACAGTACCAAAGTCGGTCCGAGCTCAACTACTCGAACAACTTCGCCAAGCGCTTTCCAAGGGGAGATTTCGAGGTGCGGGCTGCAGGAATCTTCGAATTCCGGGGACATACGAATTTTCCGTTAAGCGCGGGGGATATCGAAACCCCAATCGCGAAGACTCTGTCGGGCCTTCTCGAGATCAGGATTATGCGCGCCGTGCTCAGCTACCAGCAGCGCAACATCCTCGGCTATCCATACCAGGTCGTCCCGGGGTTCGCTATGCCGCGTGTCCTGGCGATCTATGGTGTCAGGTGGGATTTCTGGAATTGACAAACTCATTGTCAGGCCGTAAGATAGCCCGCTTCACATGATATCCAGCATGACGGGGTTCGGCGCTGCCGACGGTACTATCGGGCACGCGCGGGCGAGCGTCGAGATCAGAACCGTCAACCATCGGTTCTTCAGCCCGAACCTCAAACTTCCTGCTGCCTTCTCCCGATGGGAAGGCGAGATCCGCGAGATTCTCCGTCAGAAGATTGCCCGGGGTCACGTCACACTCACCGCGCGCTTCGACCGCGCGGTAGGCACAGGCCCGATGATCGACGAGGTTCGGCTCGCACAGTACGCCGCCACGCTGAAGGAGCTACAGAGGAAACACGGGCTGGCAGGCGAAGTGGACCTCGCCACGATACTCCGGCTCCCCGACGTCGTCGGCGCCCAGAGCGAGGAAGTGGATTCAGGCGCGGGCGAGGCACTCGCCGTGATCGTCAACAAGGCCGTCGACAACCTGATTTCTATGCGGCGCGCCGAGGGAGCTCAGCTGGCTGCTTTCCTCGTTGACCGGGTTGCCGCAGTGGAGACGAGGCTGGCGAGAATCGAACAGCGAGCTCCAATCCGCCTGAAGGAGCAGCACGAAAGAATCAAGCGAACCGTCTCGGAATTGATCGGTGGGGCCGGAGCCGATCCCCAGCGGATCGCCCAGGAGATCGCGATTCTCGCCGACAAGATGGACGTCGCGGAGGAGCTCGATCGATTCCGCTCGCACCTGGCGGCATTCCGCGAAACCGCGCAATCAACGACTGCGGAGCCGGTGGGGAAGCGATTGGGGTTCATTCTCCAGGAAATGCTGCGCGAGGCCAACACCGTCGGCAGCAAGGCGAGCGATGCTCAGATCCAGGAGGACGTAATCGCGACGAAGGAAGAGCTCGAGCGGATCCGCGAGCAGGTGGAGAACCTCGAGTGAAGCCATTCCCGATCATCCTGTCTTCGCCCTCCGGGGGCGGGAAGACGACCATCGCCCACATGCTGCTCGCGATGAGGCCGGATGTCGGCTACTCGGTGTCGTGCACGACTCGGCCACCGAGAAACGGGGAAGCGGACGGCCGAGACTACCATTTCCTTTCCCTCGAACAATTCAAGCGCGGCCAGAAGGCCCGGGAATTCGCGGAGTCGGCCGAGGTTCACGGTCATTTGTACGGGACGTTGCGGGCCGAAGTTGAGCGCGTGCTCTCCTCCGGAAAGCACGTAATCATGGACATCGACGTTCAGGGAACAAAGCAATTCGCGCGGGCGTTCCCGGATTCGGTCCTCGTTTTCATACTCCCGCCATCGGCCCAGGTGCTGGTGGATCGTCTCAAAGCCCGCGGCACCGAAGACACCAAATCGCTCATTCGTCGATTCAAGAGTGCCAAAGCCGAGCTGAAGGCGATAGATTTGTACCAGTACGTGATCGTCAATGCCGAGATCGATTCCGCCGTGGCGGCGGTATCGAAAATAATTGACGCAGAAGAGTTGAAGCGCTCCCGCAACGAGTCACTCGATGCGCGGGTAAAGGACCTGATGGACGGGATTCAACACGCCATCGATCAATACTCACCGAGGAAGTAATGCAGGTATTCATTCCGAACGAAGTCGCGAAGCACGCGACGAACAAGTATCTGGGAGTTCTGGTCGCGGCCAAGTACGCGCGCGTCCTCAACGAATTCCCGCGCGATCGCTCCGCGCCGGGCGAAAAGAAGTTGACCACACGGGCGCTCGAGGAGCTCACGGACGGCGAGGTCGAGTACCGCGTAGTTCCGCGCCGCCGCACGGAGTAATTACCGCGCGTCCTTTTGCGGGCAGCCGCATCCTCCTCGGTGTCACCGGGGGCATCGCCAGCTACAAGTCAGTGTGGCTGGCGCGTTTGCTTACACAGGCCGGAGCTGAGGTTGACGTCGTCATGACTCGTGGCGCACGCGAGTTCGTCGGTCCCATCACATTCGAAGCGGTCACCGGCCGCCCGGTCTACACCGAGATCTTTGGGCCTGGTCACGCGCTCGATCACATCCGCCTGGCCCGCGAGGCGAACGTGATCGTGGTCGCGCCTGCGACGGCGGACTTCGTCGGCCGCGCCGCACATGGGCTCGCTGACGACTTGCTGACAGCCTGTCTGCTCGCGGCACAGTCGAAAGTTCTATTGGTTCCGGCGATGAACGACCGGATGTGGTCGCACGCACAGACGAAGCGCAACGTCGCGCACGCGCGATCGCTGGGCTACGAGATTCTGGAGCCGGCCGAAGGTCCGCTGGCCGTCGGGGAGGGAAGCGGGCCGGGCCGGATGCCTGAACCCGACGAAATCATGAGTCACGTCGGACGCCTGCTCGAGGGAAAGTCCTCGCTCAAGGGGAAGAAAGTCATCGTTACTGCCGGCGCGACTCGCGAGCCGATCGACCCGGTGAGATTCATCTCCAATCACAGCAGCGGCAAAATGGGTGTCGCGCTCGCTCGCGCGGCCTGGAGACGGGGCGCCGATGTCACGTTGATTGCCGGACACGTCGACATTCCGCTTCCCGCGGAAATACCAACTCTGAACGTCGACACCGTGCAGGAGATGTCGCGGTCGGTCGCCCAGAATCTTCCGGCCGCGGACGTGCTGATCATGGCGGCTGCGCCTGCCGACTTCCGGCCAGCTTCCGAAGCATCCGAGAAGATCAAGAAGGGACGCGCTGCCCCGAAGATTGTCCTCGAGCCGACCGAGGACATTCTCCAATCGACCATTCCGAAACGAAAAAAGAAAAGCATCATCGTTGGATTCGCGCTCGAGACATCCGACGGCGTGAAAAACGCAAGAGAGAAACTCAAGGCCAAGAACCTCGATCTCGTCATCCTGAACGACGCGAAAGAGCCGGGGGCCGGTTTTGGCGTCGACACCAATCGCGTTACCGTGATAACACGGAAAGGAAAAGAGGAACAGCTCGACCTGATGTCGAAAACAGATCTTGCAGAGATCCTTCTCGATCGCGTTGAACGGGAGCTCAGTGGACGCTAAAGTTCTGCTGCGTCGTTACCTCGAGCAGCGGCGCGAGCTGGGTGAATCCGAGTTGGTGCTCGACGCCTTGAAAGTCGAGGACGTCATGCGGCTGCTCGGGGCAACTGGGCGATCGGTACCATCGGCCGCGCCGCAGCGTAGCGTTCGCGAGCTCGCTGGCGAGCCATCGGATGATTGGCGCACCGTGCTTCAGGACGCTGGAGTGAATGTTGACGCCGTGATACCAGACTATAAACCCATCACAATGGCAATTCCCGGGGGTACCGCCGACGAGATGGCGCCGAGCACCGACGAGATGGTATTCAACAAAGGAATCGTCATCGCTCCCGGCGAAGCCGAGCTGATCCCCGACACGATCGAGACGCTCGGCTCCCTGGAGGAGATCGCGAAGAAGGTCAAGAAGTGTACGCGCTGCTCGTTGTACGAGACCGCAACCAAACCCGTTCCGGGAGAAGGGAATTCACGGGCAGAGCTGGTCTGCGTAGGGGAAGCGCCCGGAGCAAAAGAGGACGAGACTGGCCGGCCCTTCATCGGTCAGGCGGGTCAACTGCTCACCAAGATTCTCGCCGCTATCGATCTGACGCGGGAGCAGGTCTTCATCTGTAACGTGCTGAAGCACCGGCCACCCGGAAACAGAAATCCGCTTCCAGAAGAGGTCGAAGCCTGCAGTCCGTACCTGATCAGGCAGCTCGAGCTGATCAAGCCAAAAGTGATAGTTGCTTTTGGAACCTTCGCAGCCCAAACTCTCCTAAACACAAAGACTCCGCTCGGTCAGCTCCGTGGGCTTGTTCACCAGTACCACGGCATACCGCTCGTCGTCACCTATCACCCGGCGGCGCTGCTGCGCAACCCGGCCTGGAAACGCCCGACTTGGGAAGATGTCAAGCTCGCCCGTAGAATACTCGATAGCAGCCCTCGTTCGTGACCCGTACAAGGATCGCCGACCGCCCTACTCCGAAGATGCGGAGCAGGCGGTGCTGTCGGCGATGCTCATGGATCCGGACGCCATTCTGCGCGCTACGGAGTTTCTCGACGACTCGATGTTCTATCGCGAGGGTCACCGGCGGATCTTTCGCGCGATGGTCGCCCTTTCCGAGCGCGGCGATGTAGTAGATCCGCTCACGCTCTCAGA
>DASWGL010000124.1:0-2228 GCA_036393735.1 Gemmatimonadaceae bacterium
AGCTTCGCGCGGGATCCCTCGGGACTAAAGTCCCTCAGGATGACACCGGGCGGAGAGCAAGCGCAGGGAAAGGTAAGATGTCCGCCCATCGCGTGCTCGGTGAGGAAGCTGCTCGCCGCACCGAGTGGGACGATCTGGAAAACGTCGTTGTCGATGTCGAAATCACCGACTGGCCCACCGCCACGCAGAATCCCCGCGGCCGCGTAGTCGAGATCCTCGGCTGTGCCGACGATTTCGGCGTGGACGTCGAGATCATGATCCGCAAGTTTCACCTGCCACATCGTTTCCCGCCCGAGGTGCTCGAAGAAGCGCAGGATGCGGAACCTGTCATTCCGGCACGGGAGGCACACAGGCGGCGCGATTTTCGTGCTCTGCCCATCGTCACGATTGACGGCGAGACCGCGCGCGACTTCGATGACGCGGTCACGGTGCGCCGCCTCGACAACGGCAATTTCGAATTACAGGTTCACATCGCTGACGTGGCCAACTATGTCACGCCCGGTTCGGCGTTGGATCAGGAAGCCCGGTTGCGCGGCACCAGCGTCTATTTCCCTGATCGCGCCGTGCCCATGCTGCCGCTCGAACTCTCGACCGATATCTGCAGCCTGCGCCCGCACGTGGACCGTCTGGTGATGTCTTGCGTCATGGAAATAGATCATCGCGGGGAAATCCTTGGCTACGAATTGTGCGAAGGGATTATTCGATCCGCCGAACGCATGACTTACACCGACGTGAATGCCGTGCTCGAGGGCGATGCCGGCACACGTAAACGCTATGCCAGCCTGGTTGACCTGTTCGAAATCATGCGCGACCTCGCCCTCATCCTGAACCGCAAACGCGAGCGCCGAGGCTCCATCGACTTCGATCTTCCCGAGCCGGTGATCGAGTTCGACGAGTTCGGATTGATGAAGAGCATCACTCGATCGGAGCGCAATATCGCCCATCGCCTGATCGAAGAGTTCATGCTCTCGGCCAACGAATGCGTAGCCCAGTACCTGGAGAACAAGCGTGTCGCTTCGCTTTACCGCATCCACGAGAAGCCTGACGCGAGGCGTGTATATGACTTCGAAATCATCGCCGCCACCTTCGGCTATTCACTGGGTGTGGGTGCGCTGCCGATTCAGCGCATGCAGTTTAAGTCCGACCGCCGCGCCAGTTACGGCACCGGCAAACGCGCGCGGGAAATTGAAATTCCGAAAGAAGTTCACATCACCCCGCGCATGTATCAGAAGCTCACCGAAAAGATCGCAGGCAAGCCGGAAGAGCGAATTCTTTCCTACCTGATGCTTCGCTCGCTCAAGCAGGCACGCTATTCGGAGGAAAACCTGGGACACTTCGCGCTGGCGGCGACCAGCTATACCCACTTTACGTCGCCCATTCGCCGTTATCCAGATCTCATCGTGCACAGAATTTTGAAGGAAGTGTTGCGCGACTCCGCTGAGAAGCGAGAAGGCGAAGTTCTGATCGGAGTATTTCCTCCGACGGGAGGGCATGGCTTTAGCCGTGCTGTAAACGAGACTAAACAGAATGGGGTTTCAGCCCCCGAGGAGACGCGGGCGGGGCACCCGCGCCACACGGCCGCGCCATCGCCCTGGTCCAAACGTCGCGACCACACGACGCATCGGGAATCGCTTGAACCGTTTGGCGGTCCCATCACGCTCGAAGAACTGCACGACATCGCGGAGGAGTCCAGCCAGTCCGAGCGCCGCGCCGACGAAGCTGAGCGCGAGCTGATGGAGTGGAAGAAAGTCAAGTTCATGCAGGACCGCGTCGGCGAAGACTTTGACGGTCTGATCATCAGCGTGACCAAGTTCGGATTCTTTGTGGAGTTGACGGACCTCTTCGTCGAAGGCCTGGTTCCGCTGACCACCCTGACCGACGACCGCTATACCTACCACGAGAACACGCGCGAGATTATCGGCCAGCACAGTCGCAAAATCTATAGTCTGGGGCAGCGAGTTCGCGTCATCGTTGACCGCATTGATCCGGTGGAGAAGAAGATTCAGTTTGCCATCCTCGAAGAGGAAGAGCAGCATACGCCGAAGCGCAAACGAAGATAGAATTTCTGTGAGGACGGGATGATCCGGTCAGCCTTGACCGCGTTTTGCCTGCTGATTGCAGCTGTAGCTCAGGCGCAGCCACCTCCTGACACCTGCCGTTCCGTTTCCTTCGAAGCAGAGCTCTCCGCCGGCGATAGTTTCGAGAAGATGGTGGGCAGTGATCTGGTG
>DASWGL010000125.1:0-9317 GCA_036393735.1 Gemmatimonadaceae bacterium
GCGCATCTCGCCGCCGATTCGGTCGCGCACAATTACTTCGTGCCCCACCAGCTCACCATCACCTCGTCCACGGCGGCGCTCGGCCACAGCTACTGGGAGAGCCGCTTCGACATGCACATAGGCGAACGATTCAGCCGGACCGCAAAGCAGCTGATCCTTCGCGACCATACACACTCGGACGAGCATCTCGACCGAATTCTGAGCCCGACGATTTTCAGCACGCCGACCAACAGAAGAATCTTTCGCGGGATGGTTTATGTCGCCGATTCGGAATCGTGGCAGCGAATTTTCCATCTGGTCGAGGAAAAGAGCCGCTGGGATCTGACCGAGCAGGAGGTGGGCACGTACATGGTGCGCGCGTTCGACTACATAGTCGATCTACTAACGCGACTGGATCGCGCCGAGCCATTCCATCTGGACCCGGCGGGTACGGTTCCGCTGCGCGAGGCGAAAAAGGTTCGCCGCGCGGCGCTGCGGCGAGGAGGTGAGGAGCACGTCCTCGAGCAGGCCCAGCAGCACTTCGGGCTACCGCGGTCGGTGTTGCGCTACGCGGTGGGGCTGCCCGAGCCCCTTTACCCGCCTCGCGTAGACAATAATTGATTCACGCGCTTGGGGTCGGCACGGCCTTTCGACTTTATCATCACGAAGCCTACCAACACGCCCTGAAGCTTTTTCTCGCCGGCGAGATAACGCCTGGCCTCTTCGGGATGCTCGCTCAGGACTTCGTCGACCCACGTCGCGATCGCGCTTTCATCTCCGACCTGTAAGAGTCCTTCGTCGGCCGCCACCTGAGCGGCCTGCTTGCCGGTTTCCACCATCTGCGCGAACACGCGCTTTCCGGCGGTGTGACTGATGGTGCCATCGCGCACGAGATTGAGGAGCTCGGCGAGATCTGCCGGACGAACGCGGAAGTGTGCGATGTCTCCGCCCGAGGGACGAAGCGCCGCCAGCACCTCGCCCATCACCCAGTTGTACGCCGCCTTTCCATCTCCCGACGCGCGAGCGACGGCCTCGAAGTAATCGGAAAGTGCTGGCGTTGCCGTTAGCTGCTCTACCTCACTGGGCGAAATGCCGAACTCCTGCGCCAGACGCTGCTTTCGCGCCTCGGGAAGCTCCGGAAGGTGCGTCCGCGCATCGGATATCCACTTCTCATCTACAATCAGCGGGCGGAGATCGGGTTCCGGGAAGTACCGGTAATCGTGGCTCCCTTCCTTCGTTCTGCTCGGACGGACGGTTTCGCGTGCTCCATCCCAGAGCAGCGTCTGCTGCTCGACCTTCCCGCCGGAATCCAGCAGGGCACACTGCCTTTCGAATTCGGCCTCCAGTGCCCGCTCGACCGCGGAGAACGAGTTCATGTTCTTGACCTCGGTCTTGGTCCCGAGCTTTGATTGCCCAGGCGGACGCACGCTGATGTTCGCATCGACACGAAGGCTTCCCTCTTCCATACTCACATCGCTGACATCCAGATACTGGAGGATCTGTTTCAGGGTCCGGAGATAAGCGCCTGCTCCGGCGGAGGTCCGGATGTCAGGCTCGCTCACGATCTCGATGAGTGGAACGCCGGCCCGATTGAGGTCGATGGCGGTGGCGCCGGGGTAGCGGTCGTGAATCGACTTGCCAGCGTCCTCTTCCATGTGAAGCCGCGTTATTCCGATCTGGACGTCGCTTCCCTTCTCGTTCTTTCCGATGACGACGGATCCCCCAGTCGCGAGCGGCTGATCGAACTGAGAGATCTGGTAGCCCTTCGGCAAGTCGGGATAGAAATAATTCTTGCGCGCGAATATGGAGACTGGATTGACTCTGCATCCGAGCCCGAGCGCCGCTCTCGTTGCCAACTCGACAGCCCTTTCGTTCAGAACCGGCAGTGCTCCCGGCAGCGCCAGGCACACCGGACACGTGTTGACGTTAGGGGGCGCGCCGAAATCGGTCGAGCAGCCGCAGAACGCCTTTGTGCGCGTTTTGAGCTGGACGTGCACTTCGAGCCCGACGACCATCTCGTACCGTTCGCGGCTCATTGGTGCGCCTCACCGCCAAGCCCCGCTTCCAGCGCGTAGGCGACGCGGAACATCGTGTATTCGTCGAAGTGCGCGGTGATGATCTGGCCGCCGACCGGAAGATGCCGCACCCTACCGATGGGAACAGAGATCGCCGGCACGCCCGCGAGATTGGCGGTCACCGTGAAGATGTCGTTCAGGTACATCTCGTACGGATCGCTGATCGCCCCTACGGGAAACGCCGGGGTCGGTGTGGTCGGCGTGAAGATCGCGTGCACGCCGCTCGCAAACACGGACCGGAAGTCATCGGCGATGAGTGTTCGCACCGCCTGCGCCTTTTTGTAGTACGCGTCGTAGTAGCCGGCGGAAAGAACGTAAGTCCCGAGAAGCACACGCCGGGTTACTTCGGGCCCGAATCCCTGAGATCTCGTGGCTTCGTACATCGCCTTCAGGCCTTTGCCGGGATCGACGCGCAGTCCGTAACGCACGCCGTCGAATCGGGCAAGATTGGACGATGCTTCCGCCGGCGCGAGGATGTAGTAGACGGGAATCGCGAGCGGCGAGCGCGGCAGCGAGATGTTCCGAATCGTGGCGCCCATGGAGCGGAAGCGGTCGAGCGCGCGCTCGCACAGATCTCTCGTGCTCGCGTCCAATGAATCCGGGAAATACTCCTTCGGCTTCCCGATGATCACTCCCCGGAGCGTCTTGGCGCTGGGAGGAGGAGGCAGCGGCACCGGGCTGCGTCCGAGGCGAATCGCTTCGGTGTCGGGACTCTGCGGATCCGGCGCGGGTCCGCCGAGGGCGGACAATCGGTAGATCGGAACCTTCGCGTCGGAGCTGGTCGAATCCAACCTATCGAATCCGGCGATCGTCTCGAGGCCCAATGCCGCATCATCAACCGTCCGGCCAAGCACGCCGATCTGGTCGAGCGACGACGCGAAGGCCACCAGGCCGTAACGACTCACTCTACCATAGGTCGGCTTCACGCCGACAACTCCGCAGAAGGCGGCTGGCTGCCGAACGGATCCGCCAGTCTCCGAACCCAATGCTAGCGGCGTGATGCCTGCGGCGACTGCGGCGGCGGACCCGCCCGACGACCCTCCCGGAACGCATCGCACGTCGTGCGGATTTCGTGTCGGGCCGTAAGCGCTGTTCTCCGTCGACGATCCCATCGCGAATTCGTCCATGTTCGTCTTGGCGACGATCAGCGCCCCAATCGCGCGCAGTCTCGTGACGGCGGTCGCTTCGAACGGACTCACATATCCAGCGAGGATCCTCGAGGCGCACGTGGTCGGCAGCCCGAGCGATGCAATGTTGTCCTTGATGGCGACGGGAACTCCGGCCAGTATGCCGGCATCCGGCGCGCGCTCGAGGCGCGCTCGCATTACCTCGGCTTCCTCCAGACTGGCGCTTTCGTCCGAGTGGAGAAAGATGTTCAGCCCGTCGCGTCCGGCGCCGATTTCCCGTGCACGCTCGAACGACGCCCGAATCATGTCGGACGGCGATGCATCTCCTGCGCGGACGCTCGACGCGATCGCTGCCGCGCCGAGATTCTTGAAGTTCTCGATGATCAAGCGCCGCTCTCGGCGGAATCCTCGTGCGTCGCCAGCCGCGGAACCATGAAGAAGCCATCGCGCATGGCGGGCGCGAACGACTCGAGCGTCCTCTCCATCAACGGCGACTCGCCAACGTCCGGTCGCAACGGCGTGCCTTCGGTCCCGACTCCAGCCGTTGCTGGAACGCTCGCAGTATCAATCTGCGACAGAACCTCCATGTGGGCGAGGATCGCGCTCAGCTCCTTCGTCAGCTCGTCGGCGCGGGCGCTGTCCACGCCAAGGCGAGCCAGCTCGGCGATGTGCAGAACGTCCTGACGCGTGACCGCCATTATTCCTGCCCGCGCTCGAGAGTTGTGTAGGCGAGCTTGATCGTCTTCCGTCCGACTGTTTCGTCGTCAAAATCGATGACGGCCTTCACTTCCCGACCGACACCCGACAGCTCGGCGATCGATCCATCGCCGAAAAGCTTGTGCTTTACCCGCTCCCCCTTCACGTAACGAGGCTCGTCCTGCGACACTTCGGCCTCGGCGATGGGTGTGGCGCGGCGCCAGGAAGGAACTTCGTGGGTGCGGCGCGATGCGTAGGCACCGCTGAATCCGATATCCCGTCCGGGCGCTCCGCGTCCCATGGTACTCACGCGAAGCGTCTTCCTTTCCTCCAAATTGGCAGCGGCGATCTCGCGGAGGAATCTCGATTTTATCGATGGCAGGAGCTCCCCGTTACGCCTGCGCATCTCCGTGTGGGACAGGTAAAGCTTTTCTTCGGCGCGTGTAATCCCAACGTAGAACAGGCGTCGCTCTTCCTCGAGCTTGGGAGGATCGTCGAAGGACTGCGACAGCGGAAAAAGGCCGTCTTCCAATCCGGTAAGGAACACGACCGGATATTCGAGGCCCTTCGCGTTGTGGAGCGTCATCAGCGTGACTGCGTCGGCCGAAGGGTCGACGGCGTCGGCGCCAGCCACGAGCATCGCGCGCTGAAGGAAATGATCAAGCGGAGTCAGGCCGACTTCGCCCCCATCGTCAATGACCGTCTCCGCCGCACCATTGACCAGCGCGCTCAGGTTTTCGATCCGGTCCCGCGCTGACTCGGGGCCTTCGGCCTGGAGATACTCGACATATCGGATCTCGCCGATCAGCTCCTGAATCAGAACATCAACACTCGTGTCCTTCGCCCGCTCGCGGAGTCCGTTGATCATGCGGGTGAAATCTGCCAGCGCTTTTCTGGCCGCCGGGCGCAGCGACTCCTGGAGATCTTCGCGAGCCGCCACTTCCGAGAGCGGCACGCGCGCCTCGCGCGCCCGAGCGGAAAGCGTATCCACACTGCTCTCCCCGATGCCGCGCTTGGGCACGGTAATCGCGCGGCGAAAAGCTTCTTCGTCGGAAGGATTCGCGATCAGCTTGAGGTATGCCATCAGGTCCCGAATCTCGCGTCGATCGTAAAAGCGAACGGATCCGACCAGTCGGTATGGAATTGCATCGCGCCGCAGCGCGTCTTCCAACGCACGGCTTTGTGCGTTGGTCCGATAAAGGACCGCGAATTGGTTGAGACCACGATTCTCACGATTCTGGCGGGCCTTGATCTCTTCCAGGATGAAGTCTGCTTCGTCCCGCTCGTCGAGCGCGGCGACCAGGGTCACCGGCTCTCCGGCCTCGCGTGTCGCGCGAAGGGTTTTGCCCTTTCTGCCGATGTTCGGGGTGATCGCGGCGTTGGCGACGTGGAGAATGTCCGGCGTCGACCGGTAGTTGTCCTCAAGACGCACCAGCTTCGCGGTGGAGAATTCCTTCTCGAAATCGAGAATGTTGCGAATGTCGGCGCCGCGCCAGCCGTAGATCGACTGATCGTCGTCGCCGACTACGACGACGTTCCCATGCCCGCTTCCGAGCAGCTTTATGAACTGGAACTGGGCGCGGTTGGTGTCCTGGTACTCGTCGACGAGAATAAACTGGAACCGATCGCGATAACTGGCGAGCGTCTTCTCGTCCTTGCGAAATATCTCTACCGGAAGCACGAGGAGGTCATCGAAGGTCACCGCATTGGCCGCCCGCAACGTCGGCTCCATCTGTCTGTAAACCTTCGCGGCGGTCCGCGAAACCGGGTCCATCGCGAGCTTGTCGTATTCGGCGGGAGAAACGAGAGCGTTCTTCGCATCGGAGATGAGTGAGGCGATGACCTTCGGGCTCCACTGCTTCTGTGGTACTCCCTCGCGCTCCATGATTCGTTTGACGACGCCCAGAGTGTCATCCTCATCGTAGATCGTGTAGCTCGCTGTCCGCCCCACGTGGTGGGCCGCTTTGCGGAGGATGCGAGCCCCAATCGCGTGAAACGTTCCGCTCCACATTCCCTTGGGCTCTTCTCCCAGGAGGCGAGCGATTCGCTCGCGCATTTCCCCGGCGGCCTTGTTGGTGAACGTGAGAGCGAGAATGCGCGATGGATCGACCCCATGATGCTCGATCAGCCGCGCGATGCGGGCGGTGAGCACGCGCGTCTTCCCGGAACCTGCTCCGGCAAGTACGAGCATCGGCCCCTCGAAATGGAGCACTGCCTCGCGCTGGGCCGGATTGAGGCCGGCGAGAGGCTCGGTCCGCTCGACGGTGACGGAATTCGTTGATTCAGACATCATCTGAAGATAATGCGGTCAGCCGAGTACCATGTCGAACGTTGCGCCCCGCTCGGTAGGAACGAGCACCAGCTCTCCCCCGTGACTGTCGCGCACGATGCGGCGCGCAAGCGAGAGGCCGATTCCCCACCCTTTCTCCTTGGTCGAGAATCCCGGGTCGAAGATCTGGTGACGGATCTCTCGCGGAATACCCGGTCCGTTGTCCGACACGCGGACTCGCACCCGGCCTTCGGGCAGCGGCTCCGCCGAGATCTCGACCTTGCCATCCCTTCCCGCCAGCGCATCGATCGCGTTCTTCGCCAGAGATTCGAGCGCCCATTCGAGCAGCACCGCATCACCCTGGATGACGAGATCGCCCTGATGAGAGGACGAGACGGTCACCCGCTGGGCAAGGGTAGGAACGCGCGCCCTGAAGTATGCCGCCACGCGGTCGACGAGTGCGCCGAGGTCGACTGCTTCCTGACGGGGAGGCCGGCCGATGCGCTCGAATCTGTGCGCGACGCGCTTCAGTCGCTCCAGATCCGCCTCCATGTGATCGATTGCCGCTACCGTGGTCGCTTCCGGCTCGGTCTCGCGCAGGAGCTCGATCCAGCCGCTGATGCTCGACAAGGGTGTTCCGAGCTGGTGCGCCGACTCGCGCGCCATCCCCGCCCAAATCTGCTCGCGATCAGCACGGCCGCGCGTGCGTAGCGCGTACGCGCCGGCGAGAAGAACCACCCCAATCAGGATCGACTGGAGCAAAGGAATGAGGATCAAGCCACGCACGAGTGTCGTGTTTCCGAAATGAACCGTGCCCACTCCAGGCTCGACCATCGGCACATTCTGGCGGTCGAGCTCCGTGATGTAGTTGCGTAGCTCCTTCGAGTTCATGGACGCCGTGAACGGAATGTTGGCCGTGTCCGTTGGTTTCCCCTGCTCGTCGGTCAGAATCATCGGGACTCCCGACTCTCGAATGTGGCGGGACAGATCGAGGAGCGCCGCGGTTGCAGCGTCAGGGTTGGGGTCGCTGAGCCCGTTATATACGCGCGCGTACATGAGGCCGACGCGAGATGCTTCCTGCCTCAGCTCTCTCACGACGCCGCGCGTGTAGATGACGTACCACACGAGCAGCGCGAGCACGCCGATAGTAACGAGCGTTACCGGAGCGAGCCGGCGCATCGCTCAGACCAGGCGCTCGGCGCCGAGATAGGTGCTGAGCGCGGCGGGGACGCGCACGCTGCCATCCTCCTGCTGATGATGCTCCAGAATTGATGCGATGACACGAGGAAACGCGAGCCCGGAACCGTTGAGCGTGTGGACGAACCGGGGCTTGCCCCCATCTGACGGCTTGTAGCGGATATTGGCGCGCCGCGCCTGAAAGTCGGTGAAGTTGCTGCAGGACGAAACCTCGAGCCACTTCCCGACTCCCGGCGCGAACGTCTCCAGGTCGTAAGTGTGCGCGCTGGCGAATCCGGTATCCCCTGACGCGAGACGCACAACGCGGTACGGAAGCTCGAGCAGCTTCAGAATTTTTTCGGCGTGGCCTGTGAGAATCTCGAGTTGTTCGCCGGAGCTCTCCGGCGTGACGTAGCGCACGAGCTCTACCTTGTCGAACTCGTGCACGCGAAGGAGCCCGCGCGTGTCCTTCCCCGCGGCCCCCGCCTCTCGTCTGAAGCAGGGCGAGTAGGCCGTAAATGATTTTGGAAGCTCCGACTCCGGCAGAATCTCATCGCGATAGAGATTCGTGAGCGGCACTTCGGCAGTGGGAATCAGAAACGCGTCCTCGTCCCTCAGCGCGTACATATCTTCCTCGAACTTGGGAAGCTGCGCCGTGCCGATCATGCTCGCGCGATTGACAACGACCGGAACCCACGTTTCCTCGTACCCGTGCTCCCTGGTGTGCACGTCGAGCATAAGATTCATGAGCGAGCGAACGAGACGTGCGCCCATTCCGCGAAACACGATGAAGCCCGAGCCGCTGATCTTGGCCCCTCGCTCGAAGTCGATGAGCCTGAGTCTGGTTCCGATTTCCCAGTGCGGCTGAACACGCGCCCCTTCCCGCGGCGTGCCCCAGCTCCTTATGGCGGCATTGTTCTCTTCTCCGCCGGGCGGAACCTGGTCGAGGGTAACGTTCGGAAGCTCGAGCAGAATCGCGGACAGCTCGCCCTCGGTCTCCGCCAGCTCGCGATCGAGCCGCGCGATCTCGTCTCCTAGCGCGCGCGATTGCTGCTGGAGATCGTCCGCCGATTCGCCGCCGCGCTTTCGTTGACCTACTTGCTGACTGACGGCGTTGCGCGCGGCCTTTCGTTCCTCAACAGCCTGGATGGTTTCGCGCCGCGCTTTGTCGAGAGCGATCGCGCGTTCGATGGTCGGCGACAGCGCATCGAGCGCTCCGCGCCGGCGCATGCCAGAGCGAAGTGCGTCGATGTGCTCGCGCACCATCCTGAGGTCGTGCACCAATCAGCTCGTGGGAATTCCAGTTACGAATGAACGGAACCCACAATTGGGATCGAGCCCTAGCCTGAGATAGAGAGTTCTGGAGGCGAGATTGATGCTGTCGACCGCGATCTTCGCGTAGATGTTCGGATTCAGTGCAAACTGGCACAGATCGCCGGAGCTGTTGTGGGCCGATTGCACTACGACTACCTCGCCCGGTGCAATGACGAGCGATGAATCCGTCTCGTAGCCGGTTTTCGGAGCAGCGAGCAGGGAGTCGAAAACAGCGGTCTGCTTGAGCAAGCCAACCGGTCGAGAGCCGCCCGGAGAGCTTACCACTAACTTGACCGGATATATGACGGCGTTGCCGGCCGCGTTGATGTCCAGAGCAACATCGAACGACGCGAAACCGTCAACTCGGACTGGTTGCCGGGCAAGGATGGAAATGCCGCTCGGATACGTTGGAGGCGTACCGGACAGGGCAAAGACGGATAGCGTGTCGACGGCTGTCGGGAGTGATGCCCTGAGGTTTGTGGGATTGCTACAAGCGCTCAGGCCGACCACGACAAACATCGCCGCGAGGAATACGAGACGAGCTTTCATTCGGTAGATGAGACAGATGAGAGACAGGAGGGGTTGCTTCACGATAATACCCCGTAACTTACGGCAGTTCAAGCGATTGCCGCGCTTGACTTCACTCTTTCAGCTTCCTAGCTTCGCAACTTCCTCACCCCT
>DASWGL010000126.1:0-13961 GCA_036393735.1 Gemmatimonadaceae bacterium
CACCGGCCTCGAGCAGAAGGACGTTCGCGCCGGCGCGGGTCAGCATGTACGCAGCCATTCCACCGCCGGCGCCCGACCCTACGATACAAACGTCGTACATCTTCCGCTGTGGCAATGGGAGAGAGGAGGAAAAGCCCAAAGTCATTGCAAATCCGCAGTTGAGGACACGAGAAAGTACGACCCGCCGTGGAAAGGCACTAGGGCCGGCCGATATCATGTTTGTGTGGGCGGGACTAAGTGTTTACCCCCGATATTGACCGCCTTTTCTCTGTCAGAAACGTGACGGAGGCGGGCGGGAAGCAGTCTTTCCACTGAGCGAAGTACTCACGCCCAACCCCCTTTCGCGCCTGTGCCCCAGCCCTACATAAGTGACAGCGCGAATCTCTACCGCATAGAGACCACTCAAAAGGCGGTCATTCTAACGATGCGGGACGGCGAAGAGCTGCGAGGGAATGTGTTCATCCACTTCTCCTCGTACCGGCCGTTCGAGCTGGAAGACGTGTCCGAGCTGCTCAATGCCGACACCCCGTTCTTCCCTCTGGAGCTCGAAAACTCCGAAGTCATCCTGGTCTCGAAGGAGCGCGTCGCTGAAGCTGCCGCCGACCGCAGCGATGACACGTTCGACCAGCCGGCGCGCGAAACACCAACTCCAACGGCGCTCCTCCAGATCGCTCTCGTCGGAGGCGAAGTACGACTCGGCTCCATTCGACTCGATGCGCCGCCCGACCGGGCGCGGGTGCTCGACTATCTCAACGCGCTCACGTCGCGGTTTCTGACTCTCTATACCTCAAACGAAGCGCGCTTGATCAATCGTTCGCTGATTGCCCGCGTTCGTCCACTGGACTGACATGGCCCAGCTAGATCGCTTTCTCAACCTCCTGAAGACCAACAACGGCTCGGCGCTCATTCTCGCCGAGGGCGACGTCGCGACCGTCACCATCAAGGATTCGCCCCGACCCGTGATGAAGCAGGCGCTCACGAGCGCTCAGATTCTCACGTTGGTGCGCGAGATCACACCGACCGATAAGCCACAGGGCGTCGACCCAAAAGGCGCCATGAGCTTCGACTACTCTTGCGCAGACGGGACGTTCGAAGTGGCGCTCACGCAGAATGGAAAGATCGTCGCCCGCATCCAACCGAAAGGGGCAGCGAGCAACGGCGCCAAGCCCAATGCGGCTGCATCAAAGTCGGCGGCTCCGCAGGCAGCTTCGCCGACGCTGGTTCCGCAAGCTGCTGCGGCAACGCCACGCGTCGAGGCACCTCCTCTCGAAACCACGATCGTGAAACGACCACAGGCTACCGCAACCGGCAACCGCGCGCTCGACAAGATCGAGAACCTTCTCCGGACGCTTGTGAGCAGCAATGCGTCTGACCTGCACTTGCGCGCCGGCTCTCCGCCGTTGCTGCGCGCCAGCGGCGAGATCGCTCCGATTCCCGGCGAGGCGGTGCTCACCTCGGACGACATCGACGTGATGTTGAACGCGGTGATGCTCGAGCAGAACCGCACCGAGTTCAAGGAGATTAACGACACTGACTTCGCGCACGAGATCCCGGGCATCGCCCGCTTCCGCGGCAACGCACTCAGGGAACGCAAGGGAACGGGCGCGGTATTTCGCGCCATCCCCGCGGCAGTCGTGACCGTCGAGCAGATGGGAATCTCGCAGGAAGTGCAGCGCCTTTGCCACCTGACGAAGGGACTCGTCCTCGTGACCGGCCCCACGGGCTCGGGAAAGTCGACTACGCTCTGCGCGCTCATCGACCTGATCAACCGCACGCGCTCGGATCACGTCATCACGATCGAGGATCCAATCGAGTTCGTGCACGAGAGCAAGAAGTGTCTCATCACACAGCGCCACGTGGGTGTGCACACGTCGTCGTTCAGGCACGCACTCCGCGCCGCGCTCCGCGAAGACCCGGACATCGTGCTCGTGGGTGAGCTTCGCGACCTCGAGACCGTGTCAATGGCAATCGAGACCGCCGAGACGGGACACCTCGTTTTCGGCACAGTCCATACGTCGACCGCTGTCAGCACCGTCGATCGCGTCATCGATCAGTTTCCACCCGACCGTCAGGCTCAGATCCGCGTCATGCTCTCCGAATCGCTCAAGGGAGTCATCTCGCAGGTTCTCTGCAAGAAGATCGGTGGCGGACGCGTTGCGGCGCGCGAGATCATGCTCTCTACGCCGTCCGTCTCCAACCTGATTCGTGAAGGCAAGACCTTCCAGCTGCCGTCGGTGCTTCAGACGTCGCGCCGACTGGGAATGGTGACGATGAACGATGCGCTGATCGACCTTGTCGATTCGAAGCAGGTCGAGCCGCAGGAAGCGTATCTCAAGGCGACCGACAAGATCGGCATCCTTCACATGCTGAAGCAGCGTGGCAAGGATATCAGTTTCGCCGATACCGACGATGCGAGAGCGGCTGCGGCAGCGAACGAGGCTCCGGCCAAGCCCGCGGGTCGAGCGGGCGCGTCTCGCTAGCGGATAGTTTCTAGTTCGGCACGGCGTCGGGCATTCAGGCCAGTACGGCGGAGCGAGTCCTCTTCGGCCGCTACGCTCGCTTTCCCCGCCCGCACGCTTACGCTTAGCGGGCACCCGAAGCCCCTAACCACGCTCCTTCGCTCCGCTCAGTCGCGGGTCTCCTCCTCGCGCTCGCTTTGCAAAGCGGCCTACGAGGACTCCCTCCGCCTTCCCACTGAGTCCCAACGCAAGGCCGGTATCACCTTCGCGCCTCACGGCGCACCGGCAGAGTCGCTCGCCGGCTTCGCGAAACTATTCTCTTCGTCGCGCGCCAGCGTGCATTATTCCATGATGTGCTGGGTTCCCGCCGAAGGCCTCGTGTGGCGGATGAGAACAAGGAGCGGAATTAGGGCGAGAATCAGCGCGGCGCTCAGGATGTAGATCCGGCTGTACGCGATGACGCTGGCCTGCGCCATCAGTTGGCCGTCGAGGATTTCGAGGGCTCGCGCGCGGGCGGTCCATGGATCCGCTCCTCTGGCGACGAGCGCCCGCGTCAACATTTCAATCCTGCTCATCGTCGCGGCATCGCCAACCGAGATGTGCTCGGCCAAAATCGCGCGGAATTGCGCCGTGTAGTGGGACAGCAGGGTGGCTATCGCCGCTATTCCGAGCGAGCCGCCCAGCTGCCGGAAAAAGTTGTAGAGGCCTGATCCCTGTCCCAGCTCGCGTGGGCTCAGCTCCGCCAAGGTGATGGTCGTGAGCGGAACGAACATCATTCCCAGCCCGATGCCGCGCATGATGAGCGACCAGAAGAAATCGGTGCTCCCACTTTCCCCGGTGATTCGCGAAAGCCTGATCATCGCGCCGGCAAACAGTAGAGCGCCGATCGTGATCAGGGCCCGGGCGTCGACTTTGTTGGTGAGTCTGCCGACGACCGCCATAGAAACAGCGGTCGCCAGTGCGCCGGGAAGAAGGACTATTCCGGTTTGCTGCGCGGTCATTCTGAGATTGCCCTGCAGAAACACCGGCAAAGTGAAGACCGATGCATAGAGGCCGACTCCCATGACGACGCCGAGCAGAGTCCCGACCCACATCTGCCGGTGCCGCAGGACGCGGAAGTCAATCACCGGGTCCTCGACGGTCATCTCGCGCCACACGAGCAGTATGCCGGTCACGATTCCACTGACGGCGAGCAGGATCATCAACCGCGAGTCGAACCAATCCTCGCGCTGCCCTTGCTCGAGCAGGTACTGCAGAGAGCCCACGCTCACCGCCAGCAGTGCGATGCCGATGTAATCAATCGTCCGGGGGCGGACCTGGTACTCCGGATCGTGAACGTACCCGATGATCATGACGGCCGCGAGAATGCCGACCGGAAGATTGACGTAGAAGATCCACGGCCAGCCGTAGTTATCGGTGAGCCACCCTCCGAGGGTGGGACCGATGGTTGGCCCGACCATCACGCCGAGCCCGAAAAGAGCCATCGCGGTACCCGCTTCCTTTCGCGGGAAGGATTCGAACAGCACCGCCTGCGAGACCGTCATCAACGCTCCGCCGCCCAACCCCTGGATGATTCGCCAGAAGACGAGGGCTGACAGCGAATGTGAGGCGCCGCAGAGAAAGCTCGCGATCGTGAAGATGATGATCGAGCCAACGAAATAGCGCTTGCGGCCGAAGAATTCCCCAAGCCAGCCCGTGAGCGGGATGATGATGACACTGGCCAGGATGTATCCGGTGGAAACCCACGCAATCTCATCGAGACTGGCGCCCAGATTCCCCATCATGTCCGGGAGCGCGACGTTGACGATGGAGCTGTCGATGACCTGCATCAGCGCCGCGAGCACAACCGCGAACGCAATCAGGTATTTGTGCGGCGCGCCCTCGGTCGGCGCGGCGAGCGGCTCTACAAGAAGCTCGTCGTCGGGCTCGGATTCCTGTTCGACTTCACTAACGACTGACATCGGGTGTCAGTCAATGTAATCCCCATGCCGCGGAACCCGGCTCAGGGATTCTGCTGACCCGTGTCCGACATACGGCCCTGCCTCGCCGCGACCGAGTCGGCCACCGTCATGCTTTTCTTGACCGCTTTGGCGCCCGGAATTGTCGAGTTGGCGAAAATACTGTCCTTCTCGCGCTGTGTGAGCGTCGCTCTTTTCGCCTCCGAATCATCTTTGTCGCAGGCAGCGAGTGCGAGGGTGAGAACGGCGCCAGCCAGTGCAATTCCGCGCTTCGACATTGGGGCCTCAATCTAGGTGGGCGTGTTTGATGAAAGCTGTCGTTGTACCGGTTTTGATGCGGGGCGGGACTGCTCGCTCAACAATTTGGTCGTGAACCGCTGGCCCTCTGAGATGCGCTCGACCTCGAGCGCGATGGCCTCGACCGCTTGTTCGATGCGGGCGAGCCGGGCCTCTGACAGGGGCGGGCTGGACTCTCTCTCGAGCTTTGCCTCCTCCTTACGGTGTGCGACCGCCGCCCGCGCGATGGCGTTTATCGAGTAGGCGACGGAGCCAAAGAAACTCACCGCGACCATCACTTTTGCGGGATCATCCATATGGGCCTGTTGGGAAGATGTATAGAGTCCCTACGGTGCAACGTGGAAATTCGTTTATGCCGGCGCTCCTGCCGGCGCGCCTTCTCCGGCCGGTACCGCAATTCCACCTTTCGGTCTGAAGAGCAGCAGGAACAAGATGAAGACCACGAGCGCGCCGGCTGATGGGACCAGCCAGATCGAATGCCAGTCGTGCGTGACTTTGAGGCATTCGTGCGCGGCTGCGGCTACATCGGTGCACGACGAGTTGGGCGTCGCGTAACGGTTCACCACTGCGCCGGACACGAACGCGCCGATAAAATATCCGAGCCCGTTGGTGACGAAGTTGATGAGTCCCTGCGCCGCGGCGCGCACCTTCTCACCCGCGCGCTGGTCCGTGTAGATCTGCCCGGCGACGAAGAAGAAGTCGTAGCAGACGCCGTGGAGAAGGATCCCGATGTAGATGAGTGCCATTACGGGTCCAACGGCAGCCATGCCGAACGCGAGGTAGCGAAGCGTCCACGCCGCCATGCCCACGAGCATGATGATCTTGATTCCGAATTTCCGCAGCGCGAACGGCAGTAACAGCATGAATCCGATCTCGGACATCTGCCCGAACGTCTGAATGAACGCCGGATCGGGTGCCTTGACCTCGTTCAGGAATGGATTGGCGAAGGTGTAGTAGAACTGGAGCGGGACGCAAAGAAGGAACGATCCCGCCACGAAGATGAAGAAGTCGCGGTTCTTGAGCAGGGCAAGCGCGTCGAGCCCGAGCGCATCATGCACACTGAAGCTCGCGCCCGCTGCTTTCGGAGGAGTGTGGGGCAGCGCGAGCGAGTACACCGCCATCACTATCGAAGCGCCAGCAGCAAGACGCATCGGTAGAACCAGCGCATCGGCATGGAACACTTTACCGACGAGGATTCCCGCGACGATCCACCCGATGGTTCCGAGAACGCGGATGAAGGGAAAATCGCGGCCGGGATCGCGCACGTGGTGAAATGAGATCGAGTTGGTGAGCGACAGCGTCGGCATGTAGCACAACGCGTAAAGAATGAGCAGTGGATAAAACGTGGCGAACGTCGTCTGCAGCGAGACGAGGTACATGAGAACACCGCCGACCAGGTGCAGCAGGGCGAGAAGTTTCTCGCTCGAGAAATACCGGTCGGCGACAACTCCCATGAAAAAGGGCGATACGAGCGCCGCAATCGCCGTCGCGCCGTATGCGAGACCGATCTCGCGGTCAGTGAAGTGAAGCGTTTGACCGAGATACGTCCCCATCGTCACGAACCAAACCCCCCAGATGAAATACTGGAGGAACATCATTGCCGAGAGCCGCGCTCGTGCGCTCACGGAAGCTCCTTGATGCGGACGTTGCGGATCGACAGGGTTCCGTCGTGATCACCTTGAATTCCGATGTAGCCCTTCGGGGCCAACCCGTATTTTGGATATGCCACGAACTTGCTCGCCTTGACTTTCGCCTGCCAATCCGGACTTCCGAGTTCGTACTCGAGCAGCTTCTGCCCGTTCATCCAATGCTGGACGGTGTTGCCCTTGATGACTATGAGCGTGGAGTTCCACTGATCCGCCGGCTTCACCACGCCAGCGGGTGACGGATAGAGCGCGTAGTCCGCGCCGGCCGAGGTCAGCCTGCTCTTGCCGTCGGGATGGCCCGCGTCGTCGAGTAGCTGGTACTCGGGCGCGCTCCAGTAGATGTGATCGTATTCCTCGGTGCCGCGATAGAAGACGCCCGCGTTGCCACCCGGGCTCAGCTTCCAGTCTAAGGCCAGCTCGAAGTTTCCGAATTGGTCCTTCGTCAGGACGTCACCCACCGAACCTGTCTTGGTGAGTGTGCCATCCACGATTTGCCAGCCGGCTGGCAGCGTCGCCTGCTTGTAACCTCGCCAAGCCGAGGTGCTGGTCCCGTCGAACAGCGATCGCCATCCGCTGGCCCGCTGCTCGGCTGTCAACGTCGTGGCTCCTGTACTGGTGCTATTCGCAGCTGGCGTACTCTTCCCCATCGGCGTGCAGGCAAAGGCGAGCAGCGCCAACTGAGAGATTATCGCCGCGCGCGCGGCAGCTCGATGCATCATGGATTCCTCTTGATGAATTATTCAGACTGCCCAACCGGCGCGATACTCTCGCGTCAGGTACTGATTCGCATCGGCGATATTCGTGACCAGCATCTTATCGCCGTCGTAGAGAATCTTTCGACCCTGGCCTGTGCGCAGCGCGACGATCCCCAGCAGCATCGTCTCGGTGAGCTGGGCCGCATACTCGAGTGGGGAGCTCGATTTCGCTTCGCCCTTGATGGCCTTCACCCAGTTCATCTCGTGGCTCCAGGTGATTCGCGGGTAGGTCTTCGGCACCAGCGCCGCATCCTCGGCGAGCGACACCGGAAAGAGGCGAGGATTGGATCCGTAGGTGTCGTTCATCAGAATTCCCTTCTCTCCGATAAAGATCACGCCGCCCTCGCTCTTCAACGTGACATCGTCAGGCAGCACGTCGGGCCGGGGAGGATAGAGCCCGCCGTCGTACCAATTGAGCTTGACGGGAGGCTGTGCGCCGCGCGCCGGGAACTGATAGTGCACCGCGGTCGCGACCGGATATGACACGGGCTTGTTGTATCCCCGCGCCTCTCGCGATCCCGCCGCCGCCTTCGGATCGGGCGGAATCGGCATCGTGCCCCACTGCGTCGACGTGGCTTCGATGCTCGTCGGATAGGTGAGTCCGAGCGCCCAGAACGGATGATCGATCAGATGCGCACCCATGTCGCCGAGCGCGCCGACGCCGAAGTTGATCCAGCCGCGCCAGTTGAATGGGTGGTAGATCGGATGATAGGGGACTTCTTCCGCGACGGGACCGACGTACAGATCCCAGTTCAATCCTGGCGGAGCCGGATGAGAACCCAGCGCCGATGCCAAGAGCTGGTTCACGTAGCGGAAGCTGAATGGATTTCCGAATGGGCTCGGTGGTGGAGGCGGAGGCGGGGCGCCGGTGGGTCGCGGAACTCCCTGGGGCCAATACACGACCGGACGATTTGTCCAGACATGAACTTCCCGCACCAGGCCAATGATGCCGGCCTGAATCCATTCGTTGATCAGCCGCGCGCCGTCACTCGAATGACCCTGGTTTCCCATCTGAGTTACGATCTTCGGATTCGACAGCGCCAGATCGCGCAGGACACGCGCTTCGTGCACGGAATAGGTGAGCGGCTTCTGCACGTACACGTGCTTTCCGTTCTGCATCGCGGCCTTCGCGATTACGGCGTGCAGGTGATCCGGAGTAGCGATCACGATTCCATCGATGTCCTTCTGCTTGTCGAGCATCTCGCGGAAATCCGAATAGCGGGTGGCCTTGTCGAATTTCTGCTTGAGCGTGATGCCTTCGGGCCTGTCCTTCTTCTCATCGTCCTTCAGCTTTTCCGTCACCTTGCTGGCGGAGTAGGCGAAATCGACGTCGGCGTAGGCGACGAGATTCTCCGTCTTCGCCAGCTCCAGGGCGTTCTCCGAACCCATCCCACCAAAGCCCGCGACGGCGAAGTTGATCGTGTCACTCGGCGCCTGAAACCCGGGTCCGCCGAGGACGTGACGCGGCACGATCATTACACCAAGCCCGATCTTTCCCGTATCCGCGACGAACTTGCGGCGCGTGACCTTCTTAGCCGTCATGAAAGGCGTTCCCCCGTTTTTGTGTGTCGTCCGTTGTCCGCAATCAATACCTCAGGGCGTGCAGGTACCGATAGCTGTTGCGGATCGTGGCTATGGGATCGGCGGGCTGATCGTGCTCGACAAAGTAGTGCTTGATCCCGGCCTTGTCGCTCTGCGCGAAGATCTTGGGGAAGTCGATCGTGCCCTGACCGACATCGACCATCTTGTTATCGGGCGGACCTGCCGAATCCTTCACGTGCACCATCGCGAAACGCTTCGGATGGCGATTGAAGAAGTCGATCGGATCGCCGCCGCCGAACACAACCCAGTACAGATCCATTTCGAAGTCGACCAGCGACGGGTCCGTCTTGTCGAGCATCATGTCCAGGGGACGCACGCCATTCACTGGCCTGATCTCGAAATCATGATTGTGGTAGGCGAGCCGAAGTCCCGCTGCTTTTGCCTGTGGGCCCAGCTGGTTGAGGAGATCGATGATTCTGTTCCAGTCGTCCACCGTTTTGCGTCTCTCCTCAGGGATATACGGCATGGTTACCCACTGGTGTCCAATCGCCTTGGCATCGGCGAATGCCCTGACCGAATCCTTCTCCAGGGTGTCGAGCCCAATATGGGATGACGGCGAGGTGAGTCCATTCTGCTTGAGCAGCGCGCGAATCTGCGCGGGTGTCCGGCCGAAGTATCCGGCGAATTCGACTTCCTTGTACCCGATCTGCGCGACCCTGCGGAGCGTGCCTGGAAGATCCGCTTTCATCAAGTCGCGAACGCTGTACAGCTGGAGACCGACTTTTTTCAGCTTTCGCTTAGGTGCCAGGAGAATTCCATCGGCCAGGGCATCGCGGCTCGCGATCCCGAGAGCGGCGACGCCAAGCGTCGCGAGGAATGTGCGGCGGGTGTGTAGTGTCACAGGACTGGGGTAAGAGTGCAGCTAGTATGGAGTGCCGGCACCCGCTCCGCAATAAAGCGGAATAACGTTGGAGCGCGGTAGGGGATTGCCCGGACGGACACTCCCCTCCCGCAATCCACTCATCGTCCAGTCAGCTCCAGTCGAGTGTAAAGGAAGCGTCCGTTGTATCCAAACGGCGAAGCAGGCGGCCACGGGAAGATATCGAAGCCGTTCCCCTCGTTCATCCCGTCGGGATAGACGTCGAAAATGTTTCGCCCCCCTATGGAAAGCTTGAATCCCGGCATTGGAGTGAAGCCGAGCTCGACGTCCGCGAGACCCTTCGCTCGATAGTTCTGCACGTCGCTCCCGCTGTAGCTGTAGAGGGAAGACGTGTACTTCCCATAGTAGGAGTAGCGCGCCATTCCGTTCCAAGCGCCGCGTTTATACAGGCCGGTTACGGTGCTTCGCCACGCCGGACGCTCCTTGGTGATCGCGAGCAGTCCCCCCTCATCGTACTTGTTGATCAGCGTCACTCCCGTGCCCTGAAGCTGCGGCGGGAGAGGGATGTTGTCTTCGTTCGGAATCGTGGTGCGCGTGAAGTTGAAGACAGCATTGAGCCCGGCGATGCCTCCCAACGTTGGGATTGTATAGTCTCCGGTGATGTCGAGGCCGCGGGTGCGGGTATCGATGGCGTTGGTGAAAAACTGCGCTGTCGTCGCGCGTGAACCGACATTGCGAAGGATCGCGGAGACGCTGTCAGTGCCGTTACCAAGAAATCCTGTGATCGCAATGCGATTGTCAATCGCGATGTAATAAAAGTCGCTCGTGAAGGTGAGGTTTTCGACGGGCGTCGCGGCGAACCCGGCGCTGAAGTTTTTCGAGGACTCGGGTTTCAGCGGCCGCGCGCCGAGCGCGCGGGCCTCGACCGAGTTGACGGGAAATATTCCGATCTCGAATGGAACGGGATTCCCGGTCGTGGGGTCAGCCTCAAAGTTGGTAACGACGCTCGAGAAGAAGCTTTGATTGAGCGATGGTGCGCGGAAGCCGGTACTCGCGGCGGAGCGAAGGGTCAGCCGTTGGGTCGGCTGGAATCGCAGCGCCAGTTTGCCGGTGAGCTTGTTGCCGAAATCGGTGTAATGTTCGAAGCGCGTGGCGACATTTGCGAGAAGCTTTGGAACAAGGTCGCCCTCGAGCTCGACGTAGGCGCCAACATTGTTCCGGTGGGCATCCGCTTCGTCTGCCGGGCGGAAGCCCGGAAAGACCTGCGAGCCGGATGACGCGATGCTGCCATCCTGTGCGGGATGGAAGCCGTTGATGTAGGAGGCTGGCTCTCCGGCAATGATCTTATAGCGCTCGTTGCGAAAGGCTGTGCCGATCGCGACTGTGACGGGTGATGCAAGCCCCATCGCGTACTCATGGCTCGCGTCGAGACTGAGAATCGCTTCGGTAAACTGGAGCTCGCCCGCGAAAATGCTCGTCTTGTTGGGAATCCCAGGATCATCGGCGTTGCCCAGAATTCCGTCGGGCCCGGGTGCGCACGCGGTCGTCAGGCATGGTCCGAGCGAGGCGTTGAGCGTGTGCTCGAGGTTGTACTTGAACCCATTGTGTCCGACCGTGCCACCGAGGTCGTAGGACCACCCGGAGAACAGCCCGCGAGCTCCTCCCGCAGCGGAGAAATCCAGGACGTCGGGCGCAAACTTTGGAAGGAAGCCGTTCGGATATATCTGGGGCCAGTTCCGCGCGCTCGAGGGCGGCCGGAAATATCCGAAGCCGGCGCCTTTTCGATAGCTGTATCCACCAAACGCGTACAGACCCGCCGACGGGTTCGTCGGATTGAACGGAAAGTTGGCGCTGCCGAAAGTCATGAGATCCTTCGACGAGCCATCTCCCCAGTGATGATTGGGCATGGCGATCGAGTTGTTCTTGGCGACGAGCTTGCCGTTGACGACTGCATCGGCATCGCCCGTGACGAACATGTCAGTCGGGTCCGGGCCGGCTCTGTTCGTCGGCTGCCGATCGCGGTACTCGGCGAACAGCCCGAGTGACCCGCGTCCGAGCGGGATGCCCCAACCACCATTGACATCAACCGTGCGTCCGTCGTGAGGATATGCCGGACGCGAGCCACTGGCATCCGGAAGGGCGGCCGGATTCTCCTTGGAAGTCATGTATTGCCCGAGGTCCCCACTGATAAACGGAGCGAAGACGCCCTCTTTCAGGACGACGTTCACGACGCCGGCGATGGCGTCCGACCCGTACTGGGCGGCTGCTCCATCGCGCAGAATCTCGATCCGGTCAATGGCGCCAGCCGGGATCGCGTTCATGTCGACGCCGCTCGACCCCGCGCCTTGACCAGCGCCGTAGTAGTGCGTGAGCGCGGTGTGATGGCGGCGCTTCCCATTCAGTAGCACCAACGTGTGATCGGGGCTCAGTCCACGCATCGTGAATGGCCGTACGATCTCGGTCGCGTCCGACACGCTTTGGCGAGGAAAGTTGACCGATGGCGAGAGCTGAGAAAGAATCTGGGATGTCTCCGTAGTTCCCTGGGAGTGAATCTGCTCTGGTGTGAATACATCGACCGGCACGGCAAGCTCTTCGGCCGCAGTGTGTCGGGCTCGCGATCCAATCACCACATCTGTCAGCGATATGGCGGCGTGGTTAACAAGGAAATCCTGCCTGACCGTCTGGCCTTCTGCGATGGTCACGGTGGCCGACGGAGTGACATAGCCCAGCCGTCGCACTCGCACCGTGTAGCTACCGCTCGGTACGCGCGAGATCACGTAGTCGCCGTTATCCCTGCTGGTCGCGCGGAGACCGCCCGGATCGAGAACGATCACGGCTTGCGCGATGGGCACGCCAGTTGAATCCGCGATTCGACCGCGGATCGTGCCGCCCTGTGCGGCGGTGGTTTTCGGAGTGAAGAGAAGCGCGAGAACCGGGAGGGCGAGAACGATCAACAGCTGGCGCAGGGAGCGTCGCATAACACCTCGTCGTTGGGAGGATATCGCGGACAGCGAAAAAAACCTTACGCCCGAACAGCGGGTTCTGCAAGTAAAAACGGTCTGGAGGCGTTCTTAGGTCTGTCGAGCATCCCTCGATAGATCATACGGCTGAACTTGGATGAGACCGGAGCTTAGAACGACCCGTTCCGGTCGCGGTGCCTGCCTGACTCGAGCCAGGGCGTCAGCGTGATGGTGAATCGTGGCGAGTGTCTCACGCCGGCTGCCGCGATCACCGGGACTCCATAGTCGAGGCGAATGCTCGTTCTCCCGGCCTTGCGCGGAGAGAGCCCGAGGCAGACGCCGACGACACCCACGGTAACGTCCTCCGACCCGGCAGTCGATGCTGCGGGATCCCATCGCTTGGAGAGCGCGCCAAAGAGGGAGCCGTCCAGCTCCAGCGAAGACCCAACGGGACGAAGGTGTCTCGTTCGATCGACCGACATCGTCAGCGCCGACTCGGCCAGACGGACCGTGGGCGGCACGAATGCGAGCGCCCGGTCGAAGATCGTGAGAGCGCGAACGTCGGGGTCAGGATCGGTGAGCTGCTCCCCGGCGAGCGTCATCTCCCACACACCGTCCGATGCCGCGTGCGCGGCGGCCACGACGGCGCGGATGCTGGCGGAGTGCCATTCGTCTGCTCCGCTGTAGCCGGATGCCCAGACGTCGCTCACGATGCGACTGCTTCGCGTCGGGAGCCATTCGCGTCCGACCCACGCATCGTAGTGCGTCATGAAGCCCGAGCGGCTTGTCTCCCCAGGTCCCGCGAAGTCTCGAGATGTTACCGCACCCTTGCCGAGTCCAACGACGAATTCCCCCTCGAACGTACGCGGGACATCGACGACCCCTCCGCCGACCAATAGCCAGGTGAGTGTGTCATAGCTGCCTGAGACGAGTGAAAGGCCCATTTGCGGACCGGTGAAGCGACGATCGATGCGCACCGGACCGATGACCTGAGCATTCGATGCGGCAGCGAGTGAAGTGAGCTCCGATTCTGCGCCGCCCAGCAGGTACATAACGTGGCTGGATGTGGGTGGAGACAGCCGAATACCCGCGATCAGGTTGCCGCCTGTCCGCTCGATCTGATCGCTCGTCGCACTCTTCGGCTCGTAGTGCTGGTCCCAGAAATCGAGTTGCGCGCGCCAGCGATCGGCGAGGCTCGCCTGCCGCCGCGCGAAGGAGAGCGAGCGGAGGGTTCCCTCGTAGTAGCGCTGATATTGGGCGCGGGTTGCGAAGCCGGTGCCGTAACCGAACGTGTCCAACGTCGAGATTCCCGCGCCGAGCGAGCGATTATGGGAGACGAGGCTCAGCGAGACCGTTCGGCCCGTGCCCAGGAGGTCCCGCTCGGTCAGCCCGATTCTCGGTGAGCTGCCGCCTGCCTTGATGTCCGGGTGAGTGGTCCACGCATCCCGCGTGACCACCTTCAAT
>DASWGL010000127.1:0-4428 GCA_036393735.1 Gemmatimonadaceae bacterium
GACTTTGATACTTATGAGCGCTTCCGGTGAGGTGGATGCGTCTGATGTCGATGCGACCTCTGGCGGAGGGGTTCCGATCGCGGTTGCCGGGCTGCTCACTGGCTCATAAGTGCGTTCGGGCGCGACCTGGGGCGCGTCAACGTACCGGGGCGCTCTTGTCGGTTCGGCGCTCGCTGGAGCAGGAGTGCCCGAGATGAGGGTCGACATCACGACGTACGCCACCACTATTCCCGCCGCGACGCCGAGCCGCGCTTTGGTGTCGCCGGGATCAGTGGTTGGTGGCGCGTTGAGCGAAACATCCCAGCCGCACTGAGCGCACTCTTTCGCATCGGCAGACATCGGCTCGCCGCAGAAATTGCAGTGTTTCTTCACGCTCGTTCCTCGGGCGCCACTGAACAGGCGCCGCTTTTAATGGTTAGAGAGTCTACCCGTTATTGGCAGCTAGACGCTCTCGTTTTCGGTGGATTTAGGGTCTCTCTTCGTGGTTAGAGACTCTATGCCTTCTGTGGTTAGAGACTCTATGTCTTCTATGGTATCATGACGAGCCAGTTTCGGGCGGGCAAACTCGCCGGATGATTCTTGTCGCCTGCACCCCATCCGCATACTCCCGCGGCAGGCTGGACCACCGCCCCGCCAACGGTTCGCATCATTCCATCCATGATCCGGATCGGAGCGCGGTTTGGACTGGCGGCGGCTGCCGCGATTGGTCTTGGCTTCACGCAGGTTTCGCCAGACAAGCCTTCTCCAACAGCCTCGAGGACCGGCCGCTCGTCGGACATAGGTACGAGCGCAACAGCGCCTTCGCGTTCCAGATCGGACTCTTCCGACACCGTCACCCAGGTGTCGATGCGAAACGTCAACTTCTTTATCATTCCGGCGGCTGCCCTCCGCATTCGAACGCTCCGTGGCCAGGTGCGCCCGCTGCGCGCAGGGCCCGTCACGTTCGACGACAAGAACGCGTTCGTGATACATCTCGACTACGCCGAGATCGGACTGAATGGCGACGACCTCACCGCGCTAATGAACTCCTACATCTTCGCGTATCCGGGCGCGCCGCTGAAACATCTCAAGATCCGCACGTCCGGCTCGCGGGTGGTCCAGTCGGGAGTGATGCACAAGATCCTCGACATACCGTTCGAGATCACGGCGGATTTATCCGTCACGCCTGAGGGTCTGATCAAACTCCATCCGGTGAAGACGCGCATACTTGGGGTCAACGGCGACGATCTCATGCGTGCGTTTCACCTCACCCTCGAAAAGATTCTGGATCTGAGCAAGGCGAAGGGTGTGACCGTAAAGGGAAATGATCTCTTTCTCGACCCGGTGCGTATCCTTCCGCCGCCGGCAATAGAGGGGCACGCCACGGCGATCAGGGTCGATGGTGATGAGTTCCTTCAAACGTTCGGCACGCTGGACGACGCGCCGCCTCTCCATCCGCCCGACACCTCCGCTGGCCCCTACATGTTCTACAAGGGGGGAACGCTCCACTTTGGAAAGCTGCTCATGCTCGACGCCGAGATGCAGATAGTCGATTTGCGACCGTCACGGTTTTTCAACTTCTCGCTCGACCGGTACAAGGATCAATTAGTCGCGGGCTACGAGCGGACGCTGCCTGATCTGGGGCTCGAGGTGTACATGCTCGGGCTCGACAAGCTTGGCTCTGCTTCCGCAACAGCGGTGTCACCCGCTAAACCGTGACTGCGTCTGCAGTTGCAGTTACTCTGGTCGCGAGCTCCGGCCGCTGGCAGGCTCCCTGCGGGTCATTCGTCCTGTTCCTACACGAAGGAGCCGTCGAATGCGGCCCTACTTCCTGGATCGGTACGATGCCGGTCGGCGACTCGCCGAGGCGCTGTCGAGTTATGCGGGGCAACCCGATCTCCTGATCCTCGCGCTTCCCCGGGGCGGTGTGCCGGTGGCGTACGAGATGGCGCGCGCGCTCCACGCTCCGCTCGACGTTTTCCTCGTTCGGAAGCTCGGGTTCCCGGGACACCCCGAGCTGGCGATGGGAGCGATCGCCACCGGCGGAGTACGTATCCTCGACCGGCAATTAATCCGCATGTATGGAGTCCCCGCCGAGGAAATTGAGCGCGTGACTGCGGCTGAGCGACGGGAGATGGAGCGGCGCGAGCGGCTCTATCGGGATGGTCGTCCGCCGCCGGATGTCAGCGGCCGCACGGTGATTCTGGTCGACGACGGCCTCGCAACCGGATCGTCCATGCGTGCCGCCGTCGAAGCGCTTCGCGAGGAAGGCGCAAAAAAGATCGTGGTCGCCGTTCCGGTCGCCGCACGCGACACCTGCGCGGCAATGAAGGACGAGGTCGACGAGATCGTGTGTGCCCTCACGCCCGAGCCATTTCGAGCGGTCGGGATATGGTACGCAGATTTCAGCGAGACCACCGACGACGAAGTCAGAGAGCTCCTCTCACGGCGCGACCAACAGCAACTGAACAAGACGTCAGCCTGAGCCTAGCAACTGATAGCTCTCAGCCTCACTGCGTTGCAGTTGCAGTTGCAGTCTAGAACTGCGGCGAGATGCCGGCTTCGGTGATGACGCTCTCGGCCCGCGACCGACCTCTGCCGGAAGGTTGAGATATCTGTTCGACGACCAGAGCTATCTCCTGCTCTGTGACAGGGCTGTCCGTGGCAGCGGCGCGCGCGATGTCCGCCTGCGAAATGATTCCGACGCAGCGCCCGTTGGCGTCGACGATCGGGATCCGGCGAACCTGTAGCTCGGCCATCTTCTGCTCGACGTCCCTCAGATCGTCGTCAGGCCCGCAGCAGCTCGCCACCGGCGTCATCAAGTCGTTCAGCTTGGTGGTTGAATCCTTGCCGGACGCAATCGCGCGAATGGCGAGGTCGCGGTCGGTCACGATCCCGATGACGCTTCCCGTATCATCCACGATCGGAACGCAGCCGCAGTCGCGGTCGCGCATCACCCGGGCCGCGTCCCGCGCGGTGTGTTCCCGTCGACAAACGTCGGGGTCCCTGGTCATGATATCTCTTGCTCTCATCGTTGAACTCCTTGAGGGAAGGGTTATGTGTAATTAACAGGCTCGGGGTAGGTCAACCAGGCGACCCTGCACCAGCGCCCGACCCGAGGTAGCGCACGAACCATTCGCGAGCGAGCTGAGCGACTTGCTCGAGAGTGCCGGGTTCCTCGAAGAGGTGCGTGCCGCCGGCAATTGTATCGAGGCGAACCGGTGCTTTCATCCGCCTCAACGCCTGCTCGTTCATTTCGATTACGACAGTATCGCGACTCCCAACGATGAGCAGCGTTGGAGCGTGAACGTGGGGCAGTTCCTCAGCCGCCAGATCGGGACGGCCACCTCGCGACACGATCGCATCCACGCGATCGGGCCTTCGAGCCGCCGCGACAAGCGCCGCGCCGGCGCCAGTGCTCGCTCCGAACAGGCCCACCGAGAGCCCGCGCGTATCATCATTGTCGTCCAGCCACCGCATCGCCCCGATCAGACGATCCGCGAGCAGTCCTATGTCGAACCGAATGCGCCGGGTGAGCCGATCGACTTGCTCCTCCGCCGGCGTAAGCAGATCGAGGAGCAGCGTTCCAAGATTTCCGCGCCGCAGCTCTTCGGCGACATAGCGATTCCGAGAGGAATGGCGGCTGCTTCCGCTTCCGTGGGCGAACATGACCAACGCACGAGCATCGGGAGGAACCGCCAGATCACCTTCGAGGGCGACTCCTCCGGCGTCGATCTCGACGGCTCGTTCAGTCGCGTCAGTGGTGTGAGTCGATAGAGTCATACGTTGAACCCTCCGCGAACCTCGTTCCGTCAGCTCCAGATCGAGGCTTTCTTAGCCCAGCTCGAGTCCTTGTATCGCGTCTTGAACGCGCGCGCCGTCTCCTTCAACGCCGCGCTGTCATTTTTAGCCTTGTACCGCGAGACGCCCGCCCAGTAGAGGGCCTCTGGCGCCGCATCCGCGTTCGGAAGCTTCTCGTAGATCTCGCGGAACCGCTTCTCCGCCTCATCCCACTTCCCCTGCTTGAAGTCCATGTGCGCGCGGCCGAGCATCAGCTGCGCCAGGAAATCCTCGACGGGAAGGAATCCTTCCAACCGGTAGAACTCCTCGCCATTGGGATCGAGTTCGAGCACCGTCGGCGTCCAGTGCGCGTTGTATTTCTCGCCGTACTTCTTGAACGCCTCCGGATCTTCCTTCACGTGTACACGTGCCGGAACGAAGTTCTCGTTGACGAATCTCTCCACCCGCTCATCGGGCCACACCTCGGCATCCAGCCGAGCACAGCCGCTTCACATGGGCGCGGCGCTGAAATCGAGCAGAACCGGCTTGCCCTGCTTCTTCGCCTGCTCGAGCACGTTGTCGACGTCGTGGCGGAAGTTGATTTCCATCGTATTCTCTCTTCAGCGGTATGATGTTCATAGAGTGCAGGCGACGTGCCGCGCAACTAGA
>DASWGL010000128.1:0-5838 GCA_036393735.1 Gemmatimonadaceae bacterium
CCCTGGAAGGGGAAAGTGAGAATTGCCGCGTATTTATTGGTGATTTGAATGGTGGGCCTGGGTGGACTTGAACCACCGACCTCGCCCTTATCAGGGGCTTTTATCGTGCTATATGCATAGCATCATGGTCATTCGGAAATCTAGCGTCCCCGCATCAAGGTTTGGGTGAGTAGGGTTTTCGCAAGACAGCAACGTGGGAACCGAGCGTTTTGCAAACCGGGAAATACACGATAGGCTTCGGTGGCATGATGGCGGAGACGGTCAATCAACCAGGAATTCGGCGATACGCGATTGTCGCGGTCGTCATTCTTGTGGCCTGTATCGCCGCTGCGGGCGTTACGCTCGTGGTGCGGGACCGGAACGAGAAAGAAATGCTGAGCCAGCTCGAACGCTCCCAGGCCGAACTACGCATGCTCGGAGGGCAGATCGCGAACATCAAAGACGCGGACCTCACCTCGACGAACGATTTCATCAGTGCGTACGCGCAGATTGAACCGCTCGAAAAAGAGTACGAAGGGAAGCTGCAGCAATTCAGCGGGCTTTATGAACGGGCACGGGAACGCGACAGTCACCGCGGGTGGCTGGACCTCGAACGGCTGCGGGGACGCCATCACCCGGAAACATGGGAGAAGATGTCAGAGATCATTGGGCTGGTGCGGGAGATCAACGAAGTCACGAGACGCCAAATCTCAGTGGTGCACGCGATGGCTTCGCTCCCGGAGCCTGAGCGCATGCGTTTCTGGCATGAACAGTTCATGCCGCTTGCCGCGCAGGAGCACGCACTGCGCGAGCAACTGCAAGTTGTAGGACAGGGCCGGACTCCCGGCTCCTCCGTCCAGTAAATTCCTGAAACGATTGACGAAATCTTCGCGCCCTCCGGATCGGTGCGAGCTCGCCTTGACATTATTTTCGTTACAGATATAACATCAGATAGAAATGACCGTACGAGGCACAAGCGAGAGCGCGTGGCTGCTGCTGACGTTCACGCTGCCCACGAAACGCGCCAGCCAGCGCGTCGAGATTTGGCGGAAGCTGCAGCGCTACGGAACCGTGCCACTCGGGAATTCCGGATACCTGCTTCCGAACAACCCCAGCAATGAGGAGCGGTTTCAGTGGCTCGCGACGGCGATCCGGAAGTACGGAGGAGACGCATCGGTGGTTCATGTGGACTCCATCGACAATCTGTCGAAGCCGCAGCTGATCGGCCGTTTCGCAGAAGCGCGTGCGCGGGAATACCAGGAATTGATCCGCGAGCTGCACGCGTTTTCCTCGACGCGTGTGGAAGGAAAAGGGGCGGGCCGCCTCAGCCGGTTGCGCAACCGGTTTCAGGAGATCGTGGAGGTCGATTTCTTCGACAGCCCGCTACAAAAGCGCGTTCAGGAATTGCTCGAGCAGGCGACCAGGTCGAACGCGGCCAAGTCCGGGAGCGCGGCCACCAAGACCGATCCGAAAAAATACAGGGGCAGGGTATGGGTGACAAGACCAAGACCGGGCGTCGATCGGTGCGCGTCAGCCTGGCTTATCCGCAACTTTATTGACCGTAAAGCCCGCTTTGCTTTTTCGCCGGAGGATCGCGTGCCGAGTGGAGCCGTGCCCTACGACATGTTCCATGAAGAGGGGTTCGGGCATCGCGGCGAGGACTGCACGTTTGAAACCCTAACAAAGCAATTTCACGTCCGAGATCCACGCGTTGGCGTAATCGGACAAATCATTCATGACGCGGACCTTTTGGACGACCGTTTCGGCCGGAAAGAAGGCTATGGAGTCGACGAGATCCTGAAAGGCTGGGCGCGGCAAGGAATCCCGGACAACAAACTTCTGGAGCGCGGGATGCAGCTGATCGAAGGACTTTACCACGCGCCACGAAAGTAAGTTGAGGAGCAGACGAACGTGTTCGCACATCATCGGGGGTACTGGAAAACTGGCTTAAGCGTCTTGCTGCTGCTGGCCATGGGAACGACCATTTCGGCGCAGTCCGACCCGCAAAAAACGAAAGTGTTCACGCTTGAAGAAGCCGTCGAGTTCGCGCTCAAGAACTATCCCGCGGTGCGCGCTTCGCTCGAGCGCGTCCGCGCGGCCGAAGCCGGCGTCGGCGTGGCGCGAACGAGCTATTTGCCACGCACTGACCTTCTGTGGCAATCGAATCGCGCGACGGACAACAACATCACGGGATTGACAATACCGAACTCGGTGATCGCTCCGATTACCGGGCCGGTGCCACTGTCGACTTCAAACCGCAGCGCTTGGGGAAGCGCGAGCGGATTGTTGTTCTCCTGGGAGCCGCTCGACTTCGGATATCGCGGCGCAAGAGTGGATGCCGCGCGCGCAGCGCAGAATCGCGCGGCGGCGGAAGCCTCGCTGACCCGGCTCGATGTCAGTGTCGCCACGGTCAACGCCTACCTGACCTTGCTCGCCGCGGAACAGACCGTGCGCGCCGCGCAAGCGGACGTGGAGCGCCGGGAAACCTTCGCGAAATCGGTGCACGTGCTCGTCGACAATCAACTCCGCGCCGGGGCCAACGCCTCGCGAGCGGATGCGGAACTCGCGCGCGCGCGCGTGAACCTCGCGAGAGCGCAGCAACAGGCGGCGATCAGCCGCGCGCAACTCGCCGACATTCTCGGCATTGCCGACCAAGTGGTCGAAGTCCGGGAATCCGTATTGGTTGGCGCGCCACCCGCCTCGGCCCCAGCCGCGGCCTCCGTCGCCTTGAACCCATTCGCGCAAGTGCAACACGCCCGCGTCCAAGAAGAGCAATCGCTCGTGCATGCGCTCGACCGTTCGTACTACCCGAAGCTGTATCTGCAATCGGTGGTGATGGGGCGCGGGAGCGGCGTCGATGCCACCGGAAAATTCCTTGGAGGGACGGAAGGGTTGGGACCGGACCGCGCGAACTGGGCCGCCGGGCTGAGTGTCACGTTTCCGGTATTCGACATTTTTTCCATCAAGTCGAAGAAAGCGGTGGAATCGGCGAACGAACGCGCCGAAGAGGCGCGCTACGATCAGGCGCTGCAGGATTTGACGGGACAGCTTCGAAAAGCGCAAGCCTCGCTCGACGGCGCCCGCAAAGTCGCGGAGAACACGCCGCTCGAACTCGGCGCCGCGCGCACTACCGAGACGCAGGAACGAGCGCGCTATCAAGCGGGCCTCGCGACGCTCGTGGATGTTGCCGACTCACAAAGCCTTCTGGTGCAGGCGGAGATCGATGACGCGTTGGCGCGGCTCGCCGTCTGGCAGAATCTCGCGGCGGTCGCGGCGGCCCAGGGCGACCTCGGCCCCTTTCTGCAGTCGTTGCACGACGCGGCGCAAGGAGAGAAATAGCCATGTGGCTCCTGCGCAGCGCCCTTCGCAATCCCGTCTCGGTCGTCGTTCTGGTGATCGGCGTGGCCCTGTGTTCGATTCTCGCGCTCACGCGGATGCCCATCGATATTTTCCCGAACCTGAATCTGCCGGTGATCTATGTGGCGCAACCTTACGGCGGAATGTCTCCCGCGCAAATGGAAGGGTACCTCGTCTACTACTACGAGTATCACTTCCTCTACATCACCGGCATAGAGGCTGTGGAATCGAAATCCATCCAGAACGTCGGCCTGCTGAAGTTGACGTTTCATCCCGGTACGGACATGAGCCAGGCGATGGCGCAGACGGTCGGCTATGTGGATCGCGCGCGTGCGTTCATGCCGCCGGGAACGGTCGCGCCGTTCATCATGCGGTTTGACGCCGGCAGTGTCCCTGTCGGGTATCTCGTCTTTTCGAGTCCGACGAAGAGCGTCGGCGAGATTCAGGACCTCGCGCTGAACCGCGTGCGTCCGCTCTTCGCGACGCTTCCCGGTGTTTCGGCTCCTCCGCCTTTCGGAGGTGCAGCGCGCACGATTGTCGTGAGCGTCGATCCCGAGCGACTGCGCGCCTACCGCATGGCTCCGGACGAAGTGGTGCAGGCGCTAAACACAGGGAACACGATCGTGCCCGCGGGCAACGTGCGCACCGGAGATTTGCTGCGCCTCGCGCCGATCAATTCCGTCGTCTCGAACATCAAAGACTTGCAGAACCTACCGATCCGCACCGGCGCGGGCCCGACGGTATTCCTGCGCGACGTCGGGACGATCGAAGATTCGAGCGACATCATCACCGGCTATGCCGAAGTGAACGGGCGCCGCACCGTATATATTCCAGTTACGAAGCGCGCCGATGCTTCGACGCTCGCTGTCGTCAATGAAGTAAAAGCGAGTCTCGCGCAATTTCAGTCGGTGGTTCCGCCCGACATCAAGATCGACTACGAGTTTGACCAGTCGTCGTACGTTCGAAACTCTCTGCTGTCGGTCGTGAAGGAAGGGCTTCTTGGCGCGGTGTTGACCGGCGTGATGGTGCTGCTGTTTCTGCGCGACTGGCGAAGCGCTCTCATCGTCGTCGCCACGATTCCTTTCGCGTTGCTGACCGCGGTCGTCGCGTTGTGGGGCGCTGGCCAGACGGTCAACATCATGACACTTGGGGGCCTGGCTCTGGCGGTCGGAATTCTGGTCGACGAGTCCACGGTGGTGATGGAAAACATTCACAGCCATCTCGGCGCGGGGCGCGGGAGAGCGGTCGCGGTGCTCGAAGCGAGCAAGGAAGTGCAGATTCCGCGGCTCCTCGCGATGCTTTGTATTCTCGCGGTCTTTGTACCGTCCTTCTTCATGACCGGAGTCTCACGCTCGCTCTTCGTCCCCCTCTCGCTCGCGGTGGGCTTCGCCATGGCCGCTTCGTATCTGTTGTCGAGCACGCTTGTTCCTGTGTTGTCCACGTTGATTCTGCGCGAGCACGCACCGGAAGCGCAGGATGCGCCTTCGCTTCTGCATCGTGTGCGGGACACACTTGGCCGGATTCTGAACCGCCTGTTTGCCGTCCGAGGCCTCACGGTCGCGGCTTATGTTGTCGCTTCCGCGCTAGTGGTGGCGTTTCTCGGCCCATATCTCGGACGGGAGATTTTTCCGCGAGTCTCCTCCGGCCAGCTGTTTCTGAGATTCCGCGCGCCGGTCGGGACGCGCGTCGAGACGACGGAACGACTGACGCTCGGCGTCCTGGACGCAATACAACGAGAAGCCGGCGCGGGGAATGTGGGCGTAACGCTGAGCTACGTTGGCGCGCCACCGCCGAACTATCCGATTAATACGATCTATCTGTGGACGAGCGGCCAGCATGAAGCGGTACTGCGCGTGGCACTCAATCCCGACTCAGGCATCCGCGCCGAGCAATTCGAAGAGCGCTTGCGAAAAGTCCTGCCGGACAAGTTTCCCGGTTGTCAATTTTCCTTTGAAGGGGCGGACATCGTCACGCAGATCATGAACTTCGGCGCTCCGACGCCCGTCGAAATCAACGTCGGCGGCCCGGACCTCGGCGCCGATCGCGCCTTTGCCGCGAAACTTCGCACCGAAGTCGCCAAGATACCGGCTTTGCGCGACTTGCAGTACGACGAGCCGCTCGACTATCCCAGCATCAACATCAACGTGGACCGCGAGCGCGCGGGACAGTTGGGAGTAACGACCGCAGGAGTGGACCGTTCGTTCCTGGCGGCAACTTCCTCGAGCCGGTTCGTGGCGCCGAACTATTGGGCCGATCCCAGGTCGGGGGTCGCGTATCAGGTTCAGGTGCAGCTTCCGCAATCCGACGTAACCTCGATCCAGGACGTCGAGCACATTCCCGTGACTCTAGGCACTGCTTCCCATCCTCTGATGGGGGACGTGGCTCAAGTGGGATACGGAACCGTTGTCGGTGAGTACCACCGCCTGAACGGCCAGCGCATGGTGACGCTGACCGCGAATGTTTCGGGCGAAGACCTTGGACGGATTTCCTCGGAACTGGACA
>DASWGL010000129.1:0-7551 GCA_036393735.1 Gemmatimonadaceae bacterium
AGCGAGAGAGATGCTAGCTGCTGGCTGAGCTCGTGCTATTCTTCGCAGCCATCCATCGCTTATGACCAAATCTTTCAGCAAACTCGTTCTCCTCTGCGCCACATTCGCTTCAACCGCTTCCCCGCAATCACCCGCCCCGTCGAGTCCTGAGCTCGCTCGCTGGTCGCGCGAAGCGGCGGCGGTTACGATCACGCGCGACGACTGGGGAATACCGCACATCTCGGGTAAGACCGACGCCGATGCGGTATTCGGTCTCCTTTACGCCCAGGCGGAGGACGACTTCAATCGCGTCGAGACCAACTACTTCAACGCGTTGGGGCGAGCCGCCGAATCGGAAGGCGAAGGCGCGATTTATCGCGACCTCAGGATGCGACTGATCAACAATCCGGATTCGCTTAAGGCGCTTTACTCGCGCAGCCCGCGGTGGCTCCAATCTGTAATGAACGCGTACGCCGACGGATTGAACTTTTATCTCTACAAGCACCCTGAGGTGAAGCCAAAGGTCATCGCGCGCTTCGAACCGTGGATGCCGCTCGCCTTTAGCGATGGAAGCATCGGCCCCGATATCGAGTCGGTGAACCTGACGCAGCTCGCCGCCTTTTATGGGGGCCGACCAGCAAACGTGAGCTCGGCGCTGCAACCCGAACGCGACGCCGACGGCGGCTCCAATGGAGTCGCAATCGCGCCATCCAACACCCGCTCGCATCACGCGCTCCTTCTGATCAATCCGCACACGTCGTTTTTCTTCCGCGCCGAAGTGCAGTTGACGAGTCAGGAGGGTTTGAATGCCTATGGCGCGGTGACGTGGGGACAATTCTTCGTCTATCAGGGATTCAACGCACGCGCTGGCTGGATGCACTCGTCCACCGGCGCCGACAACATCGACGAATATCTGGAGACGGTAACGAAACGCGGTGACCACTTCGTCTATCGCTACGGCGCCGAAGAGCGGCCGGTAGCGGAGGAGAAAGCCGTCGTTCGATACCGGACTCCACAGGGAATGTCGCAGAGGGAATTCACGATCTACCGCACCCATCACGGACCGATCGTGCGCGAGACGAACGGAAACTGGGTGAGCGTGAGGCTGATGCAGCAGCCGATGAACGCTCTGATCCAATCGTTCACGCGAATGAAGACGAGGGATTACAAATCGTTCCGCCAGACGATGGAGCTGCATACGAACTCGTCGAACAACACCACTTTCGCCGACGCCGATGGAGACATCGCGTATTTCCATTCCAACTTCATTCCGCGGCGCGACACATCGTTCGACTGGACTCACCCCGTCGACGGCAGTGATTCGCGCACCGAGTGGAAGGGCGTGCTGTCGGTTGACGAGAGTCCGAAGATCCTGAATCCGCCGAACGGCTGGGTCTACAACAGCAACAACTGGCCATGGTCAGCGGCCGGCCCGTTCAGCCCGAAGCGAACGGACTTTCCCGCTTACGTGGAGCTTAGCAGGGAGGAATCACCGCGCGGGCGTCACGCGCTGAGGGTACTTCCGGACAAGAAGGATTTCACCATCGCCTCTCTCATCTCGGCGGCTTACGACAGCTGGTTGCCGTCCTTTGCGCGGATGATCCCGGGACTGCTCAAGTCTTACGACGCTCTTCCCGCATCCGATCCACTGAAAGCAAACCTTGCCGCTCCGATCGCCGCGCTGCGCCCGTGGGACTACCGGTGGGCAACCAATTCAATACCCACATCACTCGCCGTTTTCTGGGGAGAGGATGTCTCCATTCGCGTCGGCGCCGAAGCCCGACAGGCAGCGATGTCGGCGGAGACGTACGTCATCGATCGCGCGACGGACGGCGAGCGGCTTCAGTCGCTCGCCGCGGCGACGACGAAACTCAATCAGGATTTTGGGAACTGGCAGACTCCCTGGGGAGATATCAATCGCTTTCAGCGCATCACCGACGACATCGCGCCAAAGTTCGACGACTCGGCGCCGAGCATTCCTGTTCCATTTACGTCGTCGAGGTGGGGATCTCTGGCGTCGTTTGCCGCGCGCCCGTATCCGGGAACGAAGAAGTGGTACGGCACCAGTGGCAACAGCTTCGTCGCGGTGGTCGAGTTCGGGGACAGCGTGCGTGCGAGGGCAATCACCGCGGGCGGGGAGAGCGGCAACCCGTCGTCGCGCCATTTCAACGACGAGGCGCAGCGATACAGCACGGGCAATCTCCGGGACGTGTATTTCTATCCGTCACAGCTCAAGGGACACACTGCGCGTGTGTATCATCCCGGCGAAAGCAATTAGCCAATGGCGCGTCAGGCATGAGCAGCGACGGGAAGATCAAGGGCAGCGGCCATTCTGACAAGTTCGGCGAGGGAATCAGCGTGCATCTTGCGCATCACCTGGCCACGGTGTGCCTTGACGGTGATCTCGCTGATTCCCAGCTCGCTCCCAACCTGTTTGTTCAATCGGCCGGATACGACGCTCGTCATCACCTGTCGCTCGCGACGACTGAGTGACGCGTAGGCCCGTCTCAGTTTTTCCAACTCCGATTCCCGATCCAGGGCGGTGCTGCTGCTCTCGATCGCGCGGCGGATGGCAGTGAGGAGAACGTCGTCGCTGAACGGCTTGGTCAAGAACTCGACGGCCCCCGCCTTCATCGCCTGAACCGACATCGGGATGTCGCCGTGGCCGGTGATGAAAATGATCGGCATGTCTCGCTGGTCGCCAAGCCGTTGCTGCAGATCGAGCCCGCTGAGTCCGGGGAGCGAAACATCGAGCACCAGGCAGCGAGGGCTCGCATCACGACAGTTATCCAGGAAGTCCAGGGCGGAAGCAAAGGCCCTCGTCCGCCAGCCAGCGGTTGAGATCAACGCCTCGATCGACTCACGCACCGAGACGTCATCGTCGACGACGAAAACCACGGGCGTCGCTTTCGACACATTCACTCCGTTTGGATTGCCTTCGTTACTGCGCGGAGCAAAGCCGTTTCGCTAAACGGTTTGATCAGACAGCTCACTGCACCAGCATCCAGTACCCGCGCGCATTCGCTCGAGTCTTCATTGGCGGTGATGAACACGATCGGGATCGGCTGATTGCGACGCGTCAGCTCGCGCTGCAGCTCGGGTCCCGACATTCCCGGCATGGCGATGTCCAGCACCAGGCACCTCGTCTCATCGACGTGTCCCGATGCGAGGAACTCTTCCGCCGATGCGAACGACTGCACGGCGAACCCGAATTCTTTGAGCAGGTCAGGCAGCGATTCGCGCACCGACTCATCGTCATCGACAATCGACACCAGCGCAGTCGCAGTCATCCCGTTCGTCTCCTCGATTGCAAGACTTATCGTGGCGTTTGTTCCTGTTCGATGATGTCTCAATGGTTGCCTAGCCGACCATCATACCTTGGTGTCGGTCCGTCAGACCGGGCGCGCCGAGTAAATCTGGCGCTTCGCAGGGAATGGAGAACGAGAACGTTGCTCCGGGGCCGCGATTGCGCGTTGCCCACAGACGTCCGTTATGAAGCTCCATAATCGAGCGACTGACAGAGAGGCCAATTCCCATGCCGGTGGGCTTGGTCGTATAGAACGCGTCGAAGAGTCTGTCGGGGTCACCAGCATCGAACCCGATCCCCGTATCACGCACGTTCACGTGTACATCGGCTCCGTCGGAACTGGTGGCGATTACCAGCTCACGAGGCCGATCTTCGACGGTGCTCATGGCATCGCTCGCATTCAGCAACAGGTTTAGGATCACCTGCTGGAGCTGGACGCGGTCGCCTTTCACTGGCGGCAGGTCATCGGCCGCCTCGAGCCGCACAGCGACGCGCTGGTGTTGGAGCTCGCTCATGGAAAGCGCGACGACCTCTCGCGTCGCCTCGTTCAGATCGATTGACCCGGTCGTTGTTGTCTTCTTGGTAAAGAGCGCCCGCAGTCGGGCGATAACCTCGGACGCCCGCTCGCCATCACGAATCGTGCGCCGCGCCGTTTCGCGCGCGCCCTCGACATTCGGAGGATCCGCGGCGAGCATGCGCAGGCATGTGCTGGCGTTGGTGACGATGCCCGCCAGCGGCTGATTGACTTCGTGCGCGATCAACGCCGTCAATGCGCCGAGTGTCGTTACCCTTGCCACGTGCGCCAGCTCCGATCGCAGCCTGCCGAGTGTCTCTTCGGCGACGCGCGCCGCCGTCACGTCCCGAATGACGCCGGTATACTCCATCTCCCCGCTTTCCGTCGCGGTAGTTTTACTGACCAGATGCACGAACTTGATCGAGCCATCCGGCAGGAGCAGGCGGTACTCGGCTTCGGCTCTGCTACCGTCAGTGCGGCGGGCCTCAACCCGCGCGTTGAACCTCTGCAAATCGTCCGGATGTATCCGGCTGGTAATCAACTTCACCGTGACCGGCGTGCCCGGCTCGATTGCGAATATCCGGTAGGTTTCGTCCGAGCAGATGATCTCGTCGGTCGTTCGCCGCCAGTAGAAGCTCCCGGTCGAGCTGAGGCGTTGACCTTCTGCCAAAAAAGCTTCGCTGCGCCTGATTGCGTTGTCGCTCTTCGCCCTCGCGATGGCGATGCTGGCGATGTGTGTGAACTGGGCGATCAGATCCTGCTGGATTTGAGTGGGACTACCCGGATGTAGCTGATAAACCGCGAAGGTGCCGAGGGCTTCGCCGCTTCGCGACAAAATGGGTGTGGACCAGACTGCTCTCAACCCGAACGCCAACGCGTGGTCTCGATATGATGAGGCCAGCCATCTTGGGTCACTCTCAATGTCAAAGGCGATCACCTGCGTCTTGTTGACAGCAGCGGCGCCACATGGCGCGGAGCCAGGCACAACGGGCACACCCTGAAGCGGTCGCGTATAGGCTTCGCCCAAGCTTGGCGCAAAACCTTTCTGGAATTTGTGCTCGCCTGGATCGATCAGAAAGACGGCACACTTGCATTCGGGCGCCATCTGTTCGACGAACGTTCCGAGAGCGTTGAGTATCTCCGCGAGCGGCCGGCCAAGAGCGACCATTTCCAGCAGCCGTTTCTCACCCGCGAGCAGACTCTCGGCGCGTTTGAGATCGTCGATGTCGGTTTGCAGCAGGTACCACTGCACGATTTCGCCTTCGGCATTCCTCAGCGGCTCGCCGTAGATCTTGAACCAGCGATATACGCCGTCGGATCGAAGCAGGCGGTGCTCGCTCAACAGCCGCTCGCCCGTTTCCCATGAATGTTTCTGGCTGGCGATAACCGCGGGAATGTCGTCGGGATGCACGAGCTTCGAGGTCGCCCAGCCCCTGATCTCTTCGAGGGTGGCGCCGAAGTATTCGAGGACCGCCCGGTTGCAACTTTCGACCGCGCCATCTGGCGCGACGATGCCGATCAGAGCGGGAACGCTATCGGCTACGAGCAGGTAATCCGGGCGAATGGGGGGCACACGCTCAGCCGGCGCAACTGCGAGATCTTTTGCCATCGGAACTCCTTGATGACGGCAGGTTTACACAGCATGCACCGACATCTAAAGGATGTCCACTAATACTTAGGTATTGGCCATGTCCGCCGCACCGGTCCCCCACCAGTGAGTGACTGCTACGGATTGCGAACTAGCTGCTGCGGATTGCGGGCCAACTGCTATTTCGGATTGCTGACTGATTGCGGATTGGGAGACTAACTTCGAACTGCGGACTTAACCAGACGTTGTCGTTGGTCCTCGATCCGCAGTTAGTCTCCCAACCCGTAGTTAGTCTGCGATTCGCAATGGCGGTTGGCCCGCAGTCCTCAGCAGCTAGTCCGCAATCCGCAGCAGTCGAGCAGCATCGACGAACCTCTGAAATTGTCCCGCGCAGCGATCTATTTGAGCGCGGCTTCGACAATAGCTACATCCTGGTCGGTCGTCCCGCCGCTTACGCCGACGCCGGCGACCACCTCACCCTCGTTGGAGAGCGGGACGCCGCCGCCCATCGCCGAGTATCTTCCGCCTGAGACCATGATGAGGGGATAAAGCGGCTGGCCGGGTTGCACCAGCGGAAGGAGATCTGCCGTCCGCACCCGGACGAGGGCGGACGTATAGGCTTTCCGCTCGGCGAGCTCGAGGGAGAAGGCCGGCGCTCCTCCCATGCGATGTGTCAAGACGACGTTCCCGTGGATGTCGATGACGCAAACCGCAACCGGCACTTTGACCTCGGTCGCCTCTGTCTCGACGCGATCCGCAACCGTCTTCGCGAGCGCTAGCAAATCCATCATCTGTATCTCCTTCATAAGGTAGAGTTGCAATTCATCGCTCGCCCACACGAGGGCTCAGCGGCGTAGCTGTCCCACATAAAATCCCAGCCGATCTTCAGCATCACCAAGCTTGTGAAAGCCCAGCTCAAACAACTTTTTGAAGCTTTCCTGCGCGGCGGGCCGCGCGATCGAAGCCACGCAGGCCTCCCACCCAGCCGCTATTTCGACATCAGCCGGCAAGCTCGCCGCGTTCACGAGACGCTTGGTATTGGCGATCGCCCACTTGTCGAATGAAGCGATCCGACTCGCGAGCGCATCGACGAAATCGTCGAGGTCGGCGTCCGGCAACGACCGATTCACATAGCCATAGGACGCAGCCAGGTCGCCTCCGATATCGTCCGAGCCAAGGAGCACCTCCAAGGCGCGGGCTCTTCCAATGAGCCTTGGCAATCGCGCCATGGGCCCGCCGCCGGCAACGAGACCGACTGCCACTTCCCATTGCGACAGAATGGCTTTTTCCCGACTCGCGAAAGACATGTCGCAGGCCAGTGCGATCTCACTGCCGTTTCCCGTCGCCCGCCCTCTTATCAATGCGATCGACGCGACGGGTGCTCGAGTGAGTCGCACAAGGATGTCCGGCCACGCCTCCAGGCCGGTGGGCCCTTGAGGGATGCTGGTCAGATCCTCGAGCTTCGCGAGAAAATCGGAATGGTTCAGGAAAAAACCTTCGACAGCGCTTTCGAAAACAACGACCTTCACCTGCTCGTCGGTCTCGATCGCCGTCATGATTTCCCTGAATTCCAGAACAAACTCGGGACCCATGAGATTGAGTGGCGGGTTGTCGAATATCACTCGCCAGCAGCTCGGTGATTGTCGATTCAACCGTACTTGAGGCCCAGAGGTTTTTTTCATTTTGACTCCGTCGTTCAGATCGTTTGGCGGCACGGAGGCAATTTCTAACGGTCGGGCGGCGCGGCCAATTGTACGAAGATATCGGCCATACTTTGGTGTCGAAGTAATACGAAGGTTCTCCGACACCACCCCCGCCGCTATCATCCACTCACGACCGCGGCCGCATCCTCGAGCGCGCGTGCGAAGGCGTCCGCGTCGGTCCAGTCGCCGTCGAACCGCACGCCGTTGATGAAGAACGTGGGCGTGGCGTTCACTCCGCTGCGCACGCCCCCCAAGAAGTCTTCCCGCACGCGGGGCTCGTGCACGCCGTTCTCCAGGTCGCGCGCGACGAGCATTCCGTCCACGCCGGCAGCAGCCGCGTATTCAGCGAGGTGCTGGTCTGATAGCGCGAGGGCGGAGCGGCGCTGGCGCTCGAAGATCGCGTTATGCATCGCCCAGAACGCCGCTTCGCCCCCGTGCACCGCTACGCTCTCGGCCGCCT
>DASWGL010000130.1:0-4422 GCA_036393735.1 Gemmatimonadaceae bacterium
CCTGGCCCTTCTTCATGCGCGACCACTCGGGCTTGATCGGCTCCTTGACCTTCATGATCATGTCGGCCTCGCGCCAAACCGTGTCCGCGTCGGGGCCGATCGTGGCACCGACGGAGGTGTAGGCCGAATCCGGAAAGCCGCTCCCCTCGCCGGCGCCCTTCTCCATCATCACCGTGTGACCAGAACTCACCAGCGACGCCGCGCCAGCCGGTACCAAGGCGACACGATTCTCGTTGGTCTTGATCTCCTTCGGAACGCCGATCTTCATAAGTCGTTCAGAGTGCTCTATTCGGAAGTTGAGAGACAGCGCGACGAGTCACCGTCGGGCTCACGCCGCGACCTTGGGACCCAGGCTCACGAGCGTTTGCTGCCCCGGTTGGTAGTAGGTTTTGCAAATTTCCGCAACCGTCGTCGTGTCGATCGCGTCGACCAGCGCCAGCACTTCGTCGAGCGTCCTGTACGGCTCTCCGTAGAGCTCGACTCCAGCCGCCCGATACATCCGCGATGTCGGGCTTTCCAGAGAAAGGGTAATCTGACCTTTCAGCTGGCTTTTTCCAGCGGCCAGCTCGTCTGCGCTCAAGCCATTCGCCGAAAGATTCTCCATCGCTTCGTTGATTGCCTCGACCGCCGCGCGCGCGGTCTCGGGCGCGGTGCCGACGTATACGCCGTGCGTGCCCGCATCCTCGTGGAAGGATTGAAAGGAGTAGACGGAGTAAGCGAGACCCAGTTCTTCACGGACGCGCTGAAAGAGCCGCGAGCTCATCCCCCCGCCGAACAACATTCCGATCATGCTCATCGCGTAACGCCGCGGGTCGGCGTGCTCGAACGCGGGGCTGCCGATCACGACGTGGGTCTGGGCTGTATCACGCTCGAAGTGCACGGCGCTCGGGACTTGCACGATTGGAGCCGGAGATCTGAGCGCGGGCAGCCCGCCCCGCGGAATGTCGGCCCAGCCCGTGGTTTGCAACGTCTCGAGAAGAGTGTCGTGTTCGACATTTCCGGCGGCGGCGACCACGACCTGCTCCGGATGATAAGCGCGAGAGTGAAGAGCGCGCAGGTCACCCTGATCGAGCGCGCCCACCGTCTCTCTGGTGCCCAGAATCGAGAAGCCGTAGGGATGGTTGCCCCACAGCTGAGCGTTGTGCAGCTCGAAGACGAGGTCGTCGGGGGTGTCGTCGACGGTGTTGATCTCCTCGAGCACGACCTTTCGTTCGAGCGCGAGGTCCGAGGCGCGGAGTACCGGGCGAAAGACGAGGTCCGCCAGAACATCGGCGGCCTGCGGCAGGTGCTCGTCGAGAACCTTGGCCTGATACGCTGTGTGCTCGCGGCCGGTGTAAGCATCGAGCGAGCCGCCCAGGGTCTCGAGCGCGAGTGCGAGATCCCTGGCGCTTCGAGTGGGCGTGCCCTTGAACACCATGTGCTCGAGCATGTGTGACACACCCATTTTTTCGGGGCTCTCGTGCAGCGATGCGGCGCGCACCCATGCCCCCAAAGAGACCGACCGTACTCCCGGCATATGCTCCGATAGTACGGTCAATCCGTTCGGGAGAACGGTGCGTCGCAGGTCAGATACGGCGCACTGCGCGGCGAGGGTCACTCGCGCGAACGTCCCCCGCTTCCACCGCGAGACCCGCTGCGCGGACGGCGGGGTCTATCGCCACGATCCGAACTGCCCTCGGACCTTTCGCTTCCTCCGCCGCCGGCGCCTTCGCTCTCCGCGCCAACACCAGCGAGGTGCCCTTCTCCGCCACCGGATGACGATTCTCCCTCGGGCTTCGGGATCAGTGCCTTCATCGAGAGGCGCAACCGCCCACGCTCATCGCGTTCCAGAAGCTTGACCTTTACGCGGTCTCCCTTCTTCACGACGTCTTCGGTTTTCTCCGTGCGGCCGTGCTTGAGCTCGGAGATGTGCACCAGACCTTCGGTACCGGGCATGATCTCGACGAACGCGCCGAAGGCAGTCGTGCTCTTCACGGTTCCTTCGTAGGTATCGCCGATTATCGGCTCGGCGGTGAGCGCCTGGATCATCTGACGCGCCCGCTCCATCGCCTCGCCGCCAACAGCGGCGATCGTGACCAGTCCCGTGTCGTCCACCGTGATCTCGGCACCCGTCTCTTCCTGGATGCCGCGGATCGTCTTGCCCTTGGGGCCGATGAGGTCGCCGATCTTCTCGGGACTGATGTTCATCGTCACGATGCGCGGAGCGTACGGCGAGAGATCCGCACGAGGCTCCGGCAGAGCCTTGGCCATCTCTCCCAGAATATGAAGCCTGCCCTCGCGCGCCTGCGCCATGGCCTCCTTCACGATCTGAAGATCGAGTCCCTCGACCTTGATGTCCATCTGGATCGAAGTGATTCCCTGCTCCGTTCCGGCGACTTTGAAATCCATGTCGCCAAGATGATCCTCTGTGCCGAGGATGTCGGTAAGGACTGCGTACTTGCTGCCTTCCTTGATGAGACCCATTGCGACACCGGCCACGGCGGAGCGAAGAGGAACGCCGGCATCGAAGAGAGCCAGTGAGCCACCACAGACCGATGCCATAGACGACGATCCATTCGATTCGAGAATGTCGGACACGATGCGAATCGTGTAGGGGAATTCCTCGAACGCCGGCAGCACGCCCTGCAGCGCGCGCTCGGCCAGGTTTCCGTGCCCGATCTCGCGGCGGCTGGTGCCGCGCATCGGTCTCACTTCACCGGTCGAGAACGGCGGGAAGTTGTAATGGAGCATGAACGACTTGGTCGTCTCACCCGCGTCGTCGATGCTGTCGAGGCGCTGCACGTCGTTGGCGGTGCCGAGCGTGACGGCGACGAGCGCCTGCGTCTGCCCGCGCGTGAACAACGCCGAACCGTGGGCACGTGGCAACACGGGGGCGTCGATCGTGATCGGACGCACTTCCTTGGTCTCGCGACCATCAACGCGCTTGCCGGTATCCAGAACCTGCGATCGGAGCGCGTGGTACTCGGTGTCTTCGACGAGTGACTTGACGTCCTTCGAGTTGTCGGGGAATTCGACGAGGAGCTGTTCGATTGCCTCCTTCTTCACCAGCTCGACTGCTTCGATGCGGGTGTGCTTCTCCTTCTGATTGATCGCCTCAGCGATTCTTCCCTTCGCCAGCTCATCGACCCTGGCTCTGATCGTCGGTGCGATCTCGGCCTTCTTCCATTCCATCTTCGGAGCGCGGTGCTGCGCGAGCAGCTCTTCCTGAATCGCGATCAGTTCCTGGACGCCACGCTGTCCGACGGTGAGCGCTTCGAGCATGTCGGCTTCGCTCACCTCGAGTGCTCCGCCCTCGACCATCATGATCGAATCCTTAGATGCGGCAAGGACGACATCCATGTCGCTGTAGGGCAACTGCTGGAAGGTCGGGTTGAGGATCCACTTCTCCTGGACTCTGCCGACGCGTACACCGGCGATCGGGCCCATGAAGGGGATCTTCGATGAGTTGATGGCGTACGACGCGGCGACGAGCGCCATCACATCGGCGTCGTTCTCCTGGTCGGCCGAGACTACGTAGATGAAGACCTGGACTTCGTTCTTGAACCCTTCCGGAAACAGCGGGCGGATCGATCTATCGATGATTCGCGCCTTCAGGATTTCCGGATCGGAGGGGCGCCCTTCACGCTTGATGAAGCCGCCGGGAATCTTGCCCGCGGCGTAGGCCTTGTCCTTGTACTCTACGAGAAGAGGGAAAAACGGGAGGGGACTCTCGGTCTCACTGACCGTGGCTGCCGCGAGAACCATCGTCTCGCCAAACTGGACTACTGCGGATCCTGCCGCCTGCTTCGCCATGCGGCCTGTCTCGATGACGAGGCGTCTGCCGGCGAACGTTCTTTCGATGCGTTGCATATGTTGTGTTGTTTTCGCTTGTGTAGCACAAACCGCGCGGACGCCATTGTGCGCCGCGCGGTGAGATCAAAGAGCCAGGCTAGTATCGGAGTCCAAGTTCCGCGATGATTTTGCGGTAACCTTCGAGATCCGTACGCCTCAGGTAGTCGAGGAGACGGCGCCGCTTTCCGACCATCTTGAGCAGCCCGCGACGGCTGTGGTGATCCTTCGCGTGGGTGCGGAAGTGGTCGGTGAGATAATTGATTCTTGCGGTAAGAAGTGCGACCTGAACTGTGCTCGAGCCGCTGTCGTCTTTGTGCGTGCGGTACTTCTCTACGGTGGGTGTCTTCTCGAATGCCATTATTTGGATTTGATCTCGCGCCTGCTCATTTGCGGGCGCCCGTACCTGGTTCTTAAATCGCTGTAGCCTTATAACTTAGCCTCATAGTGGGCCTATGTAAAGGCGCGCGGTTAATTGAGGATTGCGGACCAAGTGCTACTACGGATCGCAGACTGACTGCGGATTGGGAGACTCACTGCGGACTGCGGACTAGCCGCTGAGAACTGCGAACTAACCGCTATTCCGAACTGCGG
>DASWGL010000131.1:0-8938 GCA_036393735.1 Gemmatimonadaceae bacterium
ACCGCACAGGTGATTCCCGTGGATGGTTGCGAGCGGCTCGTCTCTCGAGTCTTGCACTTTCATTGAACCCCCTTCCCCGCCCGACGGGAGTTGTGCTGCAGCGGGCTGTTCCATGAATGACAACAGGTCTGCGCGACGAAAGCGGCGCTCGCGGCGCAGGCCAATGCGAAGGCAATCCAGAGCGCCGGCGTTCGTCCACCGGCGGAGCGATGTCTCGCTCACCTTCAAAAACCGAGCGGCTTCGCTGATATCAAGTAGCTCGACGGTGTCGCTCAATCAAGGTCACCCGGGAGGTTTAGGCTGAGCTTATAATGCGAGAGCCGCGCCATCAGCGGATCCGTCGACGATTTACGCGAGCGCTCTCTCGAGAGGAAAGCGAAAGATGTCGCGGTGTCCCTTGAGAGCATTCAGCAGCTCGACTCCGGAGAATCTCCGCGCGTCATAGATACAAATAGTCACTACCGGATAATTTCGAGCGATGAGGCGGTCGTAGTCGGCCTCGTACTCGACCAACGAGTCCTCGCTCGTCTTCGAGCGCATGCTCCACATATCACCGATCACGCGAAAGGACTGGGCACCCTCGGCGACTCTTTCGTCGAGGAGCGTGCGATAGTATTTGACCTGCGCCCGCGATCCGGCGTGATACTCCGACTGAATCAGATACCCCGCGTCGATGTCGGCCTGAAGAGACGGGCGCCTTTTTTTCAGGTGCTTGAGAATCTCGTTGCGGACGCGGGGCTGACCCACGAGGAAGCAGACGCTCCCCTCATTGAGCCCGTCATGGAGGAAGGGCACAGCGAGCGTGAGGCGGCCGAGATCGCTGTCGTAGATCCCGCAGAGGTGACTGCCGTGAGTAACTGTCACCGGTCCGGCTGACAGATCGGCGGCTTTGCGGGCGCCATTGTCCCCGATGGTTTCCAGGCTGGCACCGACGACGTGTGCGAAGCGCGCTGCCATCTCCGATGTCTGGCCCTCGAGGAATCCAAGAAGATCCTCGCGCCGGAACCTTCGCTCGCGTCGCCGTCCCACACGGAGGCAGGCGAGGCGTCCGGAGTTGGTCCATCGCCTCAACGAAGCCTCGCTGACGTTCAGAAACGCAGCTGCCTGGCCGATATCGAGCAGCTCGTTGGGATCAGCTATCTCCTGAGGCCTCAGGGGTTTACCCAATAGGCACCCCGCTCCAGTGGTGATAAGCTCCCTGCCCGATGCCCCGCGTGGGCTGAACCTCTGCCGTCAGTAAGGCCTCGGACATTGCCCAACAAAGTACAGCAAAGTATAATAAAGGCAAGGTTAACGGTCATTTCTTCAGATGAACGGGACCGTATGGGTGCCCAGCAATCCCGTTGCGGTACGCAAGCGTCCGGTGGAGTTGTGAGTGCTGTGCGATGTGTTTCCCCACTATGGAAAAGTCATTGCGTGTATTGATGCTCGAAAACAGCGAGGCCGACGCCGAGCTGATAAAGCACGAGTTGAGCCGCGCGGGTCTGGCGCCCGTGACCAAACGCGTCGACTCCGAGGAAGCATTCGCTTCTGCTCTTCGCGAATTCGATCCAGAATTAGTTCTCTCCGACCACTCCCTCGCGCAATTTGACGCGCGTGAGGCGATCCGCATTCTGCGCAAGCTCCGGCCCACCACACCCCTCATCGTCGTCAGCGGTTCGCTCAACAACGAGAAGACCGTTGCGTCCGTTCGCGCCGGAGTAGAAGACGTGATCCTCAAGAGCAATCTCAGTCGCCTCCCGGGCTCGATCTCACACGCGGTCGCGATCCGTCGCCCGCTGCACAAGCTGACTCCCCGCCAGATCGAGGTGCTGCGCATGGTCGCTGACGGACACCGCACACGCGAGATAGCCTCCAGGCTGAAGCTGAGCGTCAAGACCGTCGAGAGTCATCGCGGCGAGGTGATGAAGCGCCTCGAGATGCACGACGTCGTGAGCCTCGTTCGGTACGCGCTCCGCGTCGGGCTGATATCGACGGACTAGAGCGAGAGAATCAGAGGGGATCGCCCGACGATCACCTCCGTCCAACAGTTGAGCTCGGCGAATCAACACTTGCGGGTTGGGTCTGGTTATCTACCTTAAACACCTGGCTCAGCACGTGTCCTCTGCCCGACGCCATGACCCAACACAGTCCTCGCTCTCTCAAGTACGAGTACCAGCTTTACGTAGAGAACGAGATTGAGAATTACAAAGAGTCGGTGTCTCGCTCCGCCATTCTGAAGATTGGCGACGAAGCCGCAGCCGCTCTGCGCGCCGGTGAGCAGTTCGCGATGGACGAAATCCTCCTCTGGGCGGAAGTCGATCGCATAATCCGGAAGCGTCTTCGCATTCCGGCCTACGACACGTGGCGGAAAAAGCGCATCAAGCTCCTCGCGGAATACCGTCGCCCCGAGCATTGGGGGATTCCAGCGGATGGAATGCTCGCCCGCGAGATTCATCCTCCAGCTGAATCGAAAGTGCTCGTCGCAGGCGGAGAGATTGATCGTACGGCGCTTTATCTCGCCGCGAACGGCTGCGATGTCACCGCGGTCGACCGCGAAGTGATCCCGCTCGAGCGCGTGATGAATGCCGCCCACGCCGCCGGCCTCGGCGACCGGATCCAAAGTTACGTCGCCGACATCAGTGATTGGTCACCCGACGTGCCGCTCGGCGCCCTCGTCTGCACGCCGGACGCTTTCGTCGGGCTATCTCTCGAAGAGCGCGGTCGAGCGTTCGAGCTACTTCAGGGCGCAACGCGAGACGGCGGGGTTCATCTGGTTGGAACGATTGTTCGGGGCCAGCGCGGTGTCTCAGTCGCGGAGTTGCGTCGCCAGTACAAAGGCTGGTCAATCTCGGTCGAAGACGAGTCGAGCTCCTCCAAGAGCTTCATCGCGCGAAAGATCGCTAGCTGACCCAGTGTCATAAGGACACAGGTGTCCTCAAGCAGCGTGTCATTTTGCGACAGTTCGCTGCTGTCAAGTCTAGCTCTCACATGGAAATCGTTGACTGGCAATCACTTGCGCGCGACGTCTTCCTTGGCATGTCCGGTGCTTTCTATACGGCCGAACAACAAGCAGCACCCAATCAAAGTGAGAGCAGAATGAAGAAGGATCGTAAGGAAATAGCGTCAACGGAGCCCATCGGCATCATCATCTCCAGGGGAGACAAGACTGAGCCCACTCCGGTTTTCTCCGCCTATATTTGGGGCCCGGTTCCGGACGCATCTCAGGATTCAGCGACCCGCGCCGCATAGAGTCGCCGATACTATAAGGAAGGCCCATCAGCCCCGCGATCTTCGCGGGGCTTTTTTGCATCCAAAACCAAAATCAACTTGCGACTACCGGCCAAGGGCTTTGGGCGTGTCAGTTGGTGGCTGCGGGCTAGTTCTCCATTCGCGGGGCCGCAAGATGATGCCGAAGGATCACGCGCGCCCGCAGCCCGCACCTGTGCTTCTGACGGCCCCTGGCCGGTAGTCATCAGTAGTTGCAGTTTCCGGAGCGTCGCCCCCGAACGAACTGAAAGCGGGTACGCGCCTTGCCCGAGTCCTCCTCGTGGAACAGTCAGCCCCCAACTGGGAGGGCGAGCGTCACGCGCTCCTGTCACAGCGCATCTCCGACATTGGTCTCGAGATCCGCGGAACGCTGCTCGAAAAGCTGGTCAACCAGCTCTATGAAGAGCTCGCGGCGAAGGGCCTCGACTTCCGGCCGCCCGTCTATCTGAGCGACCAATGGGGGTGTCCGGACGGAACGCCGCTCATCGGCGTTCCGTTCTATCTGGCCGACGCCCGACTCTCCAGGATCGAGGAGGATTACTCTTCAGCCGTCGAGAACGCCGAGGAATCGATGCGCTATCTGCGACACGAGGCGGGCCACGCGTTCAACTATGCGTATCGTCTATATGACCGGCCCGACTGGAGAAAGATGTTCGGACCGTACTCGCGCCCATACCGTGAGCGGTACCGCGCCGATCCCTTTTCCCACGAGTTCGTCCGACACATCCACGGTTGGTATGCGCAGAAGCATCCCGATGAGGATTTTTCGGAGACCTTCGCGGTGTGGCTCACACCGGGGTTGGATTGGCGTCGCGCGTATGAGGGATGGGGAGCGCTCGCAAAGCTCGGGTACGTGGACAGAGTGCTGAAGGAGATTGCGCGCCAGATTCCAGAGGTTCCGGAGCCATCGGATGACGATCTGCCCGTGACGGCCATGCAGTACACGGTCGCCGAGCACTATAAGGAAAATGAGGAGAGTATTCCGATCCGCGATCAGCGGATCTTCGACGGCGACCTGAGCACGATCTTCGTGACCGTCGAGCATGCTCCCGGCGCGGCGTCGGCCGCTGACTTCATCTCCCGCCACCAGCGGGAGATCGTCACTCGAATCTCGTACTGGACCGGGGAGAACGCGTCGGTGGTGCGCCAGTTCGTGGATTTTCTCGCCGAGCGTGCGGGGGTGCTGGGTCTCAGGCTAGGTGGGCTGGAGGCCGCGACGTTGATCGAGCTCACGGCGTTCGGAACCGCGGTGATGATGAACTACCGTCACACCAACGCGATCGATGGAACCGAATCCGCAGGGGACGCGTGAAGATCACGGTCCTTCACAGCAAGGATGCTCTCGCCCCGCCGATCGACCCTCTTCTCGGGCAGCTCGATGCCGCGCTTGCGGAAAACGGACACACCACGCGGAGGTTGGCAGTCGACGACGCGGTGCAACCGCTGATCGACGAGCTGACGAAGGAGCAGCCGGAGCTCGTGTTCAATCTTGCCGAGTCATTCAGGGGCAAGAGCGCGCTCGAGTCGAACGTTGCGGCGCTGCTCAACCTTCTCGACCTGCGCTACACGGGCTCCAGTCCCGCCGGGCTCATTCTCGCCGGCGACAAGACACTGACGAAGAAAGTGCTGGCGTTTCACGGTATTCAGAGCGCGAAGTTCGCCACGATGTACCGCGGTCAGGTCGACTGGTCGGGCGACATCAAGTTCCCGCTACTCGTCAAGCCACCGCAGGAAGATGCATCGCTGGGAATCACCCAGAAGTCGGTGGTGAACGATGTGAAGGAGCTCCTCGATGTAATCAGCAGCACCCAGCAGGAGTATCAGTCACCGGTTCTGGTCGAGGAGTTCATCGATGGCCGCGAATTCTATGTTGGCGTCATCGGCAACAGCAAAGTAGAAGCACTTCCGATAATCGAGCTCGACTTCTCGAAGTTTCCGGACGGACTTCCGAAGATTGCCAGCTGGGAAGCGAAATGGGGCGACGATGGTGACGAGAAAGGCGCGCAGTTCGAAGGGACGAAGTCGATTTTCCCGACCGATCTTTCGGAGGAGCTGACAAGCAAGATCCAGCAAGTGGCGATCGATTCATTCCAGGCCCTTCGCCTGCGGGATTACGCACGAGTCGATCTGCGCGTCACGGCCGAGCAAGAGGTTTACGTGATCGAGGCGAATCCGAACTGCTACCTCGAGCAGACCAGCGAATTCGCGCGCTCGGCCCAGAAGGCCGGGCTGGAATATCCAGCGCTGATCGCGCGAATCGTCGAATTGGCGAGCGCGCGCTATTCGAGATGATCGACTTCACCGCAAAAAAGCCGGCTCGCGCCGGCTTTTCCGTTTCGTTTGTCTCGAAGCGAGCTACCTGCGCTTACGCGCGGCCTTGCGTGCAGCCTTGTTCCGCGCGCGCGTCCGAGCGCCCTTACGCGCCGATGCGCTGCGGGCCGCCTTGCTTCCTTTGCGAGGCGCCTTCTTCTTCCCTGCTGCCATGTTGTCTCTCCACGATGAAGTAGAACTCTCACCAACTCCCAGGTGGAACCGGCGAGTCCTGCATCGCGTCCTGACCGGCACGCGAGCCACCAACCGAACTGACTGCCTGCGCCGACGAGCTCGCATCACTGCTGGCAACTCGTCGCGAATATAGAATGCAAGAGATGTGCGTGCAATGCTTTTTGCCGTCGGTTTCTCTGAACGTGGTCATCACTTCCAAAAATGCTTCGCAACTGGCAGGTTAAAACTTCTCGCGCAAAAAACTTTCTTCTCGACTCTCAACGGAGTAGCAGCTCGTGAAAGCGCTGGTAAAGGAATCCGCGGCACCCGGTTTCAAACTGAAGGATGTCGAGGAGCCGAGAATCCGTGAGGACGAGGTTCTCATTCGTGTCCGGCGCGCGGGGGTCTGCGGCACCGACGTGCACATTTACGACTGGGACGCGTGGGCGAAGGGGCGATGCAAGCCGCCGTTCGTCGTCGGTCACGAGTTCGCCGGCGACGTGGTCCAGGTTGGCCGGCTCGTCACCGACGTGAAGGAAGGAGACCGCGTCACGGCGGAAGGGCACATCGTCGACGGTCGCTGTCTTCTTTGCAGAACGGGGAATGCGCACGTCTGCCCCTTCACCAAAATAATCGGCGTCGATCGTGACGGCTGCTTCGCCGATTACATCTCGATGCCGGCGACGAACGTGTGGCACCTGGCCGACGAGATCTCCTACGACGTCGGCGGAATCCACGACCCGATGGGAAATGCATTTCATACCGTACTCACGGCGGAGATCCCCGGGGCGGTCGTGCTGATCACCGGCTGCGGCCCGATTGGAATCTTCGCGGTCGGCATCTGCCGGGCGGCGGGCGCATCGCGCATCATCGCGACCGACGTCAACGACACGAGGCTGGCGCTGGCGAAGAGCATGGGCGCCAATGACGCCGTCCATCCGGAAGAGGCCGAGAGAATAGTGAAGGGAGCGACCGATGGGCTCGGCGCCGATGTGGTACTCGAGATGTCGGGAGTGCCGGCGGCGATTCACCAGGCTTTCGCTCTCGTGCGCGTCGGCGGACGCGTGCAGATGCTGGGGATTCCGTCGAAGAAAGTGGACTTCGACCTGGCGACTGAAGTCATCTTCAAGGGTCTCACGATATACGGAGTCGTCGGTCGCCGCATGTACGAGACGTGGCACCAGATGACGCGTTTTCTCCGGTCGGGAGAGTTCGACCCGACGCCCGTCATAACGCACCGGTTCCCGCTCAGCGAGGCGGATGCGGCGATCGCGGCGATCAAGTCCGGCGAAGCCGGCAAAGTGATTTTCGAGATCGCCTGAACCTACTGAATCACCGAGAGGCTGAAGTGGCGCTGAACAAGAACTTCGATTCCGAGCTCCAGGCCGCCATCGAGAAGCTCAGGCAGGATCGCGTTTACAAACGACTCAACTATCTGGCTTCACCGCAGGGCGCGCGTGTCCAGATGGAAGGACGCGGAGAGGTGGTGATCCTTTCGTCGAACAACTATCTCGGCCTGTGCAACGATCCGGCGGTGGTGGCGGCAGGAATCGATGGCTTGAGAAAATTTGGCGCCGGCACGGGAAGTGTTCGATTCATTTGCGGCACGTTCACGATTCACCGCGATCTGGAGCATGCGATCGCCGATCTCGTGGGCACGGAGGCGTCACTCAGCTACGTCTCGGCCTGGAACGCCAACGAGGGCCTCACGGCGACGATCGTAGAACAGAACGACTTCGTCGTGTCGGACGCGCTCAACCATGCTTCGATCATTGACTCCATCAGGCTGGCGAAGGCGATCACGAAGTGCACGACCGCGGTGTATCAGCACTCCGATCTCGACGATCTGAGGTCGAAGCTCGAGAGCGCGAAGAGCGCGCGCCGGCGCATCATCTGGACCGACGGAGTGTTCTCGATGGAAGGGAGCATCTGCAAGCTTCCCGAGATCCTGGAGCTGGCGAAGGACTACGATGCGATCGTGGCCGTGGATGATTCACACGGAACCGGCGTCCTCGGAGCGAACGGACGCGGTACGGCTGAGCATTTCGGAGTTCTCGGCGAGGTCGACATCATCACCTCGACGCTGGGGAAGGCGCTGGGTGGCGCAGCAGGCGGATTCGTGGCTGGTCCGGCGTCGCTGTGCGATCTGCTCACTCAGCGGTCACGACCGCAGCTGTTCTCCAATGCTCTGCCGCCTACCGTCGCGGCGAGCGCGCTCGCATCGATCGGCCAGCTGGAGCACCACCCAGAGCTGGTGAAGAAGCTGCACGACAACACGCGCTACTTCCGAGGCGCGATCTCCGAGGCCGGGTTCAAACCATTGCCTGGAGAGACCCCGATCGTCCCTATAATCGTCGGGGAGACGGCGACGGCCATCAAAATGAGTGACATGTTGCTGGATGAAGGCGTCTTTGTGACAGGGTTCGGCTTTCCGGTCGTTCCTCAGGGGCAGGCGCGTGTGCGCTGTCAGCTCAGCGCTGCCCATTCACGCGACGATCTGGACCAGGCCATCTCGGCCTTCAAGACCGTCGGGACGAAGCTAGGCATAATCTAGAGGACGCCTTAATGCAGAAGCTCAGAGCAGTCGCTGTGGCAATGGTCGCAACGATCGTCGTTTCCGCGAGTGCGAACGCGCAGGAGATGAAGAACTTCGACAACTCATGGTTCTGGGGATTCAAGTCGGGGATCAACACCTTCTCCGTGCCAGGCCATGGCAACACGTCGACGGTAGACATCGGCATCGACTGGGTCATCACGAGGACGAGGGGCGGCCTTTACGTGTCAGGTAACCAATCCGTATTCGAGCGCGACCTGGAGTTCCTGGACCCGACATCCAATACCGGACAGCGCACAGTTCGGGTGAACGACATGCGACGCATAACCCTCGCGGGACTGGCTTTTCCCAAGCACTTTGGCGGAATCACTCCTTACGCTGGTCTCGGATTCACCATCGCCGTACTCGGCGATGCACGGGTCTTCGTCGACAGCGCGAACACTTTCCCGACCAATGCATTTCTCGACGAGGTCGAGAAGGAGCGCAGCCGCAGTTCGGCAATGGGAATGGCGGGCGTTCAGATTCAGACCAGCCGCGCGGCGATTTTCGCCCAGGAAACCATAATGCCGAGCAACAACTCGTTCCTGTTCAGGAGCGTGCTCAACTTCTTCGAGTTCGGAATCCGTATCAACTTCGGCAGCTCCATCGACC
>DASWGL010000132.1:0-2355 GCA_036393735.1 Gemmatimonadaceae bacterium
TCCGCGAACCCTTCGGACAACCACGCATCGCGATAACTCGCGGGCTCGACGCCGATACCCCACCACTGGTGCGCCATCTCGTGCGCGCGGAAGATCTCCTCGGCACCCTCTCTGCCCAGTCCCATGAATGTCGCCCAGGACAGATGGATCATTCCCGGGAACGCTTGCCCGTGGAAGTAGGGGATCTCGGTGGCGTAGTACTGATGAAAGAGCGGTGGTCCGAACACCTTCGTAAAGAACGCGAGGCTGTTGGCGACGTCCGCGCCGACCTGCTCTTCCGGCCGGCTGAGGTGCGGCAACAGCTGCGCGATCGTGCGATGCGCTTCCGTGTTGCTGTGCACGATCACCGGAGGGATGCGCGGATCGCGAATGGCGAACTCCTCGAATTTTCCGATGTTGAAGGAGACCTGATCGGTTGGGAGCTCGCTCACCCAGTGGGTCGTCATCACCTGGTCGGCGGTATCGGCGGATACGAGCCGGCCGATGGTCGCGAGTTTCAGATCGGCGGGCGTGTGGAACGTCAACGACACGGGGAAGCTCTGGAAAAAGCCGTAGCGGGGATACCACGTCTCGGTTTCCTTGATGAACGTCCACGAGTCCATCATCGGTGTGAGCTCCCGGCGCCGCTGGTCCCACCACGGCGGCAGAAACCGGTCCATGGCCGAGCCGAAGCCGATCAGATCGCCATGGTAGGAGAGGCGGACAGTCCCGGTATCGCCGCGCATGAGCGGCTTCGGAAACCGCACCCACATGACCGTGTGGTGGTCGCGCCGATAGATCGTCAGCGGCTCGCCCGCGCCGCCGGTGAACGCCGAATCTACGTGCAGTTCGCCGTATAGGAGCAACGGAATCCACCGCTGACCATCGCGACGCGCGACCACTCGCATGATCGTGCGGGCGGAGAACTTGTAGTTGTGATCGATCGTCGCGTCGATGTCGTATCCCGCGACGGCGAATGGCTCCGGCTGCTCGTCCGTGATGGAGACGTTGTTCGTCAGATCCTGGGCGCGCTGGAATTCGCAGACGGTCTCGGTGCGCTGGTTCAGCATATGGCCACGTCGCAGGAGCGCGACCTCTTCGGGTCGGTCCGGGTCGTACTGGATCGTCACACTTTCGCCGTGAGCGCGTTTGACGTATGCGGAAAAGAACGCCGTCGTCGTCTTATTGAGGATCGGTGCGAAGAGATCTGGTTCGACCGCGCGGGCGCGGCCGTCGACCATATAATCGAGAGCGTCACCGACGGCGTCATTCACGTCCCCCGATCGTGCTGTCGGGCTGCTGGTGAATGTGAGGCGATGTTGCAGCTCATCGCCCGTGGAATCGGCGAACAGGAACACGGCGGCGCTGATCGGACCGTTGACGGTCGTGTCGCCGAGCACGCGGTGTAAGTTGTATTGCTCGACGGGGAGGGGTGGATTGAACGAGAGCGATCCACCGCCGATGAACGCGATGCCCACGGTGCGGCCGTCCACCGGCGTGAGCAAATACGCGAACCCGGAATCGAGGCGCAGCTCCATGACATCGCGACGCACGACCAGGTCCTTCACAGTGGCACGGGACGTCGTGGCGGTGAGCCCCTTGAACTGTTCGAAGACCGAGTCGTATTGCGACTGCGCGTGGCCGCGGGCTGGGGAAGCGACAGCGAGGCTGCCGACTACGAACGCGAGGCGAGACCGCGAAGGACGGCTCATGCAACACCTCTCCGACAGGAAATCGCGTACAGCGACGGAGGGCACAGGATTCGAACCTGTAAGGGCTTACGCCCGCCGGTTTTCAAGACCGGTGCCTTAGCCATTCGGCCAGCCCTCCCAACGGCATTCGTAACCTAGTGAGACGCTCACGTCCTTGAACAGTCGGATTGTGACGTTTCGAGCGCCTCTTGCGGCCTCCGCCGCTTCGGTATACGTTCGGGCCCCACTCCGAACGCAAACTGGACTTCGCAATGTCGATTCCCCGCGTTCTGTTTCGACGTACTAGCAGCACAGACTTGGAACTCGCGCGTGGAACGTCCCGTTACGTTCAGGACTGTCCGGCCGGTTCACTTTCCTGGGAAAACTTGCGCGTATGAAACTCTCCGAAACCGCCATTCGACGCCCCGTCCTCGCCAGCATGCTCTCGGCCGCGCTGGTGCTCTTCGGGGTCATCGGTTACACGCGGCTCTCTGTGCGCGAGCTGCCCGACATCGATCCCCCGATCATTTCGGTCACGACGGTACTCCCCGGCGCGAACGCGCAGGTGGTCGAGACCGCGGTCACCGACGTGCTCGAGGAAGAGCTGTCCACCATCCAGGGTATCCGGACGCTGAGCAGCACGTCGTCGGAGCAGACGAGCAACATCACGCTCGAGTTCACCCTC
>DASWGL010000133.1:0-7983 GCA_036393735.1 Gemmatimonadaceae bacterium
GAGGACGTACAGAAGGTCCAGGAGGAAGCGCGCGCTCTCGTTCGCGCCCAGGCACTCGCGCGCAGCAAGAATTTCCTCTTCTCGGCGCGGCACGTCTCGGACATCGCGCGGTTCAACCGCGTGGAGGGCCTGGCCCTCGGAAGCGGATTCCTTCAGCGAATCGGATCTGGGTTCGCCGTCGCCGCATCTGGCCGCTACGGATTCAGCGACGACGAATTCAAGGGGCGCGCTGGGCTGGAGTACCACACCGGCGCGGGATCATCGCTGACTCTCGGCGCGGAGCGTCAGTATCGCGACGTGAGCGACGAGCAGGAAACGTCGATGGTCCGCAACACCATCGCCGCGCAGGAATTCGGCAGCGACTACACCGACACTTACGACGCGCGTTCAGTCTCTCTGGCCGGATCGCTGGCGCGACTCGGGTGGCGGCCTTCTTTCGAGCTCGCGTACGAGCGGCACGAGCCCCTTGGAGTTCACGCGCGACCCGCGGCCGGACACTTCGAGCCCACGATACCCGCGCTTTCCCTGCACGAGAGACGCCTGACGTTCGGACTGGACCGACCGGCAAGCCTGACGTTCGGCGGTTACGAGCTTGGATCGCACCTGTCCGTGAGTGCCATCAGGACCGAGAGCCGAGCGGGGTCAGTGCCAGGCGACCTCTTGAGGCCTTCAGTGGTGCTCGATCTTCAGAAGCCCTTCGGCTCGAGCCGACTCCTCTTCCACACGGTCGCCGCCGGTGTCTTCAGCAACGATACAGTTCCGTCACAGCACCTCGTTTACCTGGGCGGTCCGACCACAAGTCCCGGCTACGATTTTCACGAGTTTGTAGGGCGGGGAGGGGTGAGCCAGCGGATCGAGTATCGCTTCCTCGCGCCATTCATCCCTATCCCGCTGGGGAGATTCGGCCGCGCTCCCGGGACCATCACCCTCGCGCCTTTCGCGACGGCTGTATGGATCGACCGCTGGGCTGCGTTCAAAGCGCCCCGGCAAGGCTGGTATCCATCGGTCGGACTGGGCGCCCTTACCGTTTTTGACGTGTTGCGCCTGGACGTTGCCCGGGGCCTCCGAGAGGGGCGATGGACGTTCTCGGTCGACATCGGACGCGATTTCTGGAGCGTGCTCTAGACGGAAGAAAGGGAGCCTGGCTGGGGCGTTATAGAACGACGTGTATCGTCGTCCATCATACGGGGGATTACCTAGAAAGACAGGGAATCGGGCCCCCTTTCGACCCACATCGGCAGCTAAGGCATTCATGCGCTCATCTCTCGAATTTCGTCGAGTCTCGTTGATCCTTGCGAGTCTCACCGTACTGACTGGTTGCGCCACCGCAACAAGGCGTGCAGCAATCAGTAGCGGCGTGCCAACTACTCGGCCCAGCGAGGCAGCGCGGCCAGCACTTCAAAAGGACGCCGTTGCACGGGCGGAGAGTGCATATGACGCCGGCGATTATCCCGCAGCGGGTGCATTGTTCGAGGCGATCATCGCGCAAGACCCATCGCCCGCCTCTATCGCGGTTTTCCGGCTCGCGACACTCCGCTCGTGGGACAATCAGTTCGATGAGGCGATCGCACTGTATCGGCGCTACATAGTAATGGAGCCGCGCGACGCCGAAGGACGTCTCGCACTGGCTCGCACCCTGGCTTGGCAGGGGAACTACGCTTCTGCGATCGCAACCTACGATTCGCTCATAGCCAGCAACCAGCGCTCGCGCGACGCTGTGATCGGTCGCGCACAAACCCTCGCCTGGTCCGGTCGGCTGAGCGAGGCGCTAACCGCCTACAAGGGGTGGCTCCGTGATCATCCAAACGATCGCGATGCATCGATCGAATACGCGCGCGCACTGGCCTGGAACGGCCAGTTTGACGAGTCCGAGGCCATGTACGTGCAGTTGGCCAAGACTGGCAACGCCGCTGCAAAAAAGGGATTGGCACGTGTGATCGGATGGCGAGGTGAGCTGGATCGGAGCGAGCAGACGTGGCGACAGGTTCTGGCGACCGACCCTCGGGATCCCGAGGCGCTCACTGGGCTGGCGCAGGTTCTCAGTTGGCAGGGCCGCCAGACCGACGCTGAATCGGCGCTGCAGCTCGCGTTGCGGGCAAACCCGGCCTATGGCGATGCGCGCACGCTGCTCCGATGGGTGCAAGCCGATCTGAGGCCGAGTGCGACGATCTCCGCGGTGAGCATCAATGACAGCGACCACAATCGCGCAACCGTGCTCTCGGTCGATTACCTGGCCCGCGCATGGTGGAACGGCGCCATCGGTGGAAGGTACACGGAACGCAGTGCGAATTTCGCGGCGATCGATTCGCGGGCGGACGCTGTCAATCTCTTCGCCCGGTGGCAACCCGGCACCAGCTCATGGCAGCTTCGCGCCGATGGCGGAGTCACCAGGCATTCATCCACGTTCGTCCCGTCGACGAATCCCCAGCGGACGATGGGTAGCGGTGCGCTCCGTCTTACGGGAAATGTTGGACGCGCGCTCAAAGTTGGACTAAATGGCTCACGGGCTCCTTTCGACGAAACGGCGCTGCTAATCGCTAACGGTGTTGTCAGCTCGGAGGTTGCTGGTGAGGCCGCGATCGCCCTGCCGTCGCGTTTCACGCTCTCCGGCGCGGCAAGCCATGCGCGAATGACCGGGGGCACACGTGAGAACGCGCGAAACGCGTTCTCGTCCACCCTGCGGTGGAACCATAGCCGGAATTGGAGTCTCGCTGTCGGCGGACGCCAATTCGGCTACGATACGACGTCCTCGGATGGCTATTTCGCGCCACGGCGATACACTCTCGTGGAGGCAGGCGGTCGCGGACGCATCGGCGGCCAGCTTGGCTGGAATGCGGACGCAGACGTAGGACTGGGTCGCCAGAGCATCGAGTTCTTTGGTTCGAGTGTGGGCTCGCGTCTGGCTGAACGCGTCGCGATGTCGTTGGGCTATCGCTTTGATCCGGCTCGCGAAGTCAGTGCAGCTGGAGGCTACGCCAACGTAGCCGGTCCGGGGCAGACGGGCAGCGAGTACAAGTGGTACACGTTTTCACTGCGTGCGCGGGTGGGGTTCTAGAGTACAACGGCCGCGGTACGCCGCGGCCGTACGTTACCGTGCGGGAGGGTGTTCCGGGATTCCCGCGAAATCCGCTGCATCGCGGCGAACTGCGGCTTGAGCTCCGCGTGCAACTGTGATTCCGCCAGAGTTGATTCGGCCACGAGGCGCTATGTGAGCGCGTGTAGCCTGCGGCATGACCATTAGCGCCGATTTGCTGCCGAAAGATAGATGGCTGCTGCCGATCCTTCGGGAGTTGCTGCCGGCAAGTTCGCTCGATTCCGTCGAGGCGAAAGTCGGTCCAAGCTTTTGGCGAGCCGCAGTCGACGAAGGGCTGACTACGGACGACGAAATCCTGGAAGCGTTGTCCAAGCACGCTCGCGTTGGGATCGCGAAAGGTCTGCTTGTCAGCTCACAGGCGCGCGAGAAAGTACCGGAGTGGCTCGCGCGTCGATTCGAGATTCTTCCACTCGCTCTCTCGGACTCCACACTGGACATCGCCACGTCCAATCCCTACGACATCGATTGTGAGAAGACGCTGGCCTTTGCCACCCGACGGAGGGTTCGGATGTCCATCGCCCCTCCCGATCTCATCCTCGAGCGCATCGAAGAGGTTTACTCACCCGTGGAGCGCGTCAGCAAGCTCCTCGACCGCGCGGACAAGTCCAATTTGCAATCAGTCATCGAGAAAGCCGATGCGACGGAGAGCGAGATAGACGAGTTGGAAGCCGAGCGGCCGGTGATCAAGCTCGTCGATCACATCGTTGCCGAGGGAATTGCTACGGGTGCCAGCGACATCCATCTCGAGGCGGGGGAGAGCGGGATCGCCGTTCGCTATCGCATCGATGGAATGCTGAAGGAAGTGATGGTCCTCCCCAAAGCGGTGGGTGTCCCGCTAGTGTCGCGCATCAAGATTATGTCGCAGATGGACATCGCCGACCGTTTGCGGCCGCAGGGCGGGAGAGCGCGCGTTGCAATCAACGGCGCTCGCGTGGATTTGCGCGTCTCAACGCTGCCAGCCTCTCATGGCGAAAAGGTGGTGATACGGATTCTGGACTCGCGCGCCGCGCTCCGGTCGGTAGAGTCTCTTGGTCTCGATCCTGTCGACGGCCCGCGCATGCAGAAGCTGCTCGAGGTGCGGGAAGGCTTGATCCTCGTCACGGGCCCGACCGGTTCGGGCAAAACGACGACACTGTACGCGGCGCTCCGGCTGCTGCAACACCGCGGCGTCAACATCATCACCGTGGAAGATCCGGTCGAGTATCGAATCCCGGGAATCGTTCAGGTGCAGATTCACGAGAAGGCCGGACTCACATTTGCGTCAGCGCTGAGATCGGTTCTCCGTCAGGATCCGGACGTCGTTCTGATCGGAGAGATTCGCGACCGGGAAACGGCGGCTATCGCCATCCAGGCATCACTCACTGGCCACCTGGTGTTCGCGACCCTGCACACCAATGACGCGTGCAGCTCTATCGTCCGCCTCACCGATCTCGGCGTCGATCCGGTGAAACTGGCAGGCGCTCTAAAGGGAGTACTGGCGCAACGTCTGATCAGAAGACTCTGCCCCGCGTGCAAGCTCGTGGCGAACGCCGGCGTGCCGCGCCGTCTCATTGGCTCGATTCCGGAAGACTCGATGATCTACGTGTCGATGGGTTGCAAGGTATGCTCGATGACGGGCTACTCGGGCCGCGTCGCGGTAACGGAAGTGCTCGTCACCACTCCCGAGATGGAGCGATCCATTGCTGCCGGCGATCCGCCCGAGCGACTGCTCGCCTCCGCCCGAGCTTCGGGCACCCGTTCGCTCTGGGGCTGCGGCCGCGCGCAGCTGCTCGCGGGAAATACCAGCGCGCAGGAGCTGGTCCGAGTGATAGAGCCGGAAACCTCGCGTCACGATCCGGGTGTCAATCACCCGGCATATAATTCGCCAAAGCCCATCGTCTATGAGCGGATGCCCGACCAGACAATGACTAAGATCACTCCCGGCGTCATCGAGCTCTTCGTGATACGGCACAACGGAGGCGACTGGCGCGTTCTCACGCTCCAGCGCGCCGCGGATGGCAAACGCCCGGGCTCGTGGGAAACCGTGTACGGAAAGATCGACGCGCGGGAAAAACCTGAAAAGGCGGCAGTTCGTGAGCTTCGGGAGGAAACCGGCCTCGAGCCGGAATCATTGTACAACGTGACGGTGAGCAGCTTCTACCTGCACGCCACCAGCACTATCCAGATGTGTATCACGTTCGCCGCGTTCGTCTCAGAGGAAGCCGACGTGACGCTCAGCGAAGAGCATCAGAAATTCGAGTGGCTCTCGCTCGACGACGCTTGCGAGCGGTTCACCTGGCCGCGCGAGGCGCACGCACTGCGGGACGCGAGACGCTTATTGGGACGAGGGGATGCCGGGCCGGTGGAGGTTGTCCTACGAATACAGACTTGACGCCGTTAACGGCAACTGAACTGGTGCCAGAGGTCAGTGGCAGAGATGCCAGTCAATAGTTCACTACGCCCTGACTCTTCTGCCGCTGATCAAAACACAAGCAACTGCCCGTGCATTTAATGCCACTGAGGTAAGTCTGGGCGTCGTGAACTAATCTCTCGGAACTACGCTAGTGACGTCTGGCACCCGTTCAGTTGTCGTTTCCAGCAAGGCACCCGTTCAGTTTGCTGCTTCCAGCCTACCTCGGCTTTACGGTAGTGAGATTCCCCAGATCCACCGGCGCATTGGGCTTTACTCTCACGCTCTTAGCCGGAATCCCAACGTACACGTGGTACGGCCGCACATCCTTCGTCGCCACCGCCATCGCCCCGACCATCGCCTGTTCTTTCACGTGCACGCCCGCGAGCACCGTCGCGTGGTACGTGATGCGAACTCCGTCCTCGAGCCGCGTAGGCGCATCCGTTACATCGCGCTGATCGACGATGCTGTGCGTGTGACTGTAAATATTGGCGAAGTCGCTTATCGACACGTTGTTGCCGAGTGATATTCCGCCGCGATCGTCGAGCAGGACGTACCGGTGGACGACGACGTTGTCTGCCACCTCCATGTTGTAGCCGAACGAGAACTCGACGAACTGGAACGCTTTGAAGTTCTCACCGCACTTCTTGAAGATGTATGGCGCGAGCAAACGTCTGAGCTGAACCCCCAGCTCGACGTTCTGTCCCCCCAATACCGTGCGATCGAAGGAGTACCAGAGCCAGAGCAGCGGCTTCACCTTCTGGAAGCGCGCATCATCGCACTCGGCGTAATACTCGGGCTCGAGTGTGACATTGCGGGGATCGAGGGCCGAGAGCGCAAGCCGTGTGGCGAGCGGAAGCGTGGTGTCTTCCACCGCCGTCTCCCAGCTCGAAGCGAACTGTGGATAGGCGATCTCGCACAACGTACGCCTGCAAAGGTCCGCGCGGTCGGTGCCGGATTTCAGCTCCGCGGCGAGCTTCTCGAGCCACTGCGATTCGATTCCGGAAATCGGAAGAGCGGGAAGCTTGCGGAGCGGATAGATGGGCATACCGGGAAAATTGATCTTGGCCGTCACGAAAAACCAGCTATTGCGGTGGGCGCGATGCCCTCGCGCGAACAAGCGCCCGTTCGCGTTCCACGCGCGTGAGAACCTGTTCCCAGCTGTCGTCACGCACGTCCTGGAACGTCACGGCCAACGGCTGATCGAGATCGATTGCCTCGTCGAACAGATAAATCGCGCTCTGCGTCTCGCGCTGTTTCAACCGCTGCTCGCCGAATCCGGAGCTGAGCGGCAGCACCTCCAGAGCGCGAAAATCGCGCCCGCTGCTTGTGATCACCAGCTCCATCGGGCTGAAGTGCACGTCGGGCTGCACGCCGTAAAACGACACGTACCAGAGATCGGGAGCTCGCCCGCCAGTGCGTCGAGTCACCGCGGCAATCGCCTGCTTGTTGCTCTCCTGCAGCTCGCGCAGCGCGCGATAGGAATCAGGCGTCAGCAGTCGGATGAGGTTCTCGTCGAGCGGTATGGCGCGGACGATCAATCCCTGCAGCTCCAGCCTGATCGCGATGTCGTCCTGTCGCAGCGTCCCGAAGCCAACGGGAACATTGGCCCGTCCCGTCGTGTCGTCCGTGATCGGCGGAGGCGTCCCTTGGCCGGATGCGGTGGACGTTCCGCTCGCGCACGCGGTGACACCACACACCACCGCGACAACTCCGCAGAGCGTCCGGCGCGCGGTCACGGTGTGCCTGGCTCCGGTACCGCCTCGACGAGTTCCGTGATCGCCTCCAGCAGCTCGCTTCGCCCCTCGCCGGTCTGTGCGCTGAACGGAATCACCTGCTCGCTCTCGAGCGCGAGCGAGCGCGAAATCTTCGCCGCCCGCTCCAGCGCCGCTGCCTTTGTCAGCTTGTCCTTCTTTGTCAACGCGACAATCGTCGGCACTTCCGTCTCCGCCAGAAAGTCCAGCATCGCCCGATCATCATCGCTCGGCTCGCGCCTGATGTCCAGCAACAGGACTATACCCCGAAGTTGCGTCGTTCGCCTAAGGTAGCTCTCGATGAGCGGCTTCCACTCCGACTTCTTCGCTTTTGAGACCCGGGCGTACCCGTAGCCCGGAAGATCCACAAGGACGAAGCCATTGTTGATGCGGAAGAAATTGATCTCGCGCGTGCGGCCCGGCGTCCGGCTCACCCGTGCGAACGATTTGCGGCGGACGAGGGAATTGAGAAGCGAGGATTTGCCGACGTTCGATCGCCCGGCAAACGCGACTTCTGGAAGCGACGACTCGGGACGCCAGCCATGTCGCTCCGCCATTCCTCCCAGGAACTCCACGTTCCGGATGACCAGCTTGTCGTCACCCGGATCCTTCGTCATCTAGTGCGTTACTGCGTCGTAGAGCGGTTCGCCCGAGGAAGTTGTCGCCGCCGGCTGCGGCCGCAGCGCGAGCGCCAGGACTTCGTCCATTGTTTTGACGGGATGGAAGCGGACCTGCGCCCGCACTTC
>DASWGL010000134.1:0-1537 GCA_036393735.1 Gemmatimonadaceae bacterium
GCCTTATCGTGGCGTCGGCGAATGCCACGGTGAAGCCAGGTGACGTTATTACACCGGAAAATGCTGCGCAGGTGAAAGATCTCGTATCACCCGGCGTTTTCTACAGCGTAACTCATGGGATGCGGATCAATGTCGTCCCCAACGAGCGGGTCGACTGGCCGCCTCCATACAAAGACGCGACCGAAAAGTATTCCGCGCAGGTCCGGCTCACCAACGATCATCGCAGCATGATTGGCTATGTCGCTGGCCAGCCGTTTCCGCTGATCGATCCAAACGACCCGTACGTCGGTACCAAAATTATCTGGAACAACGTGTTCCGGCCCATCTCGAGTGACGACTACGATCTGCGCTTCTACGACTGCCAGAGCGAGTACGTTCGCAGCGGTCAGGAACAGCGCATGATCGACGATATCGAGGTCGGTCACTACGCCGGCTACAACCTGGTCGGTCGCACCGAAGTCGAGCCGATGCCGGTCGATCCGGATTTCAAAGTAACCGGACGGCTCTGGCTGTTCGCACTCTACCCGGTGCTGGCGCCACAGCATGCGCGCGGAACCGGAATCATCCGCTACCGTTATGCGGATCCGAAGCGTGGCGACGATAGCTGGGATTGGACTCCGGGCAGCCGCCGCGTCCGCCGCCTGAACGAGGCGATTCTCTCCACCGCGACCGGTGCGCAGAGCTACGATCCCGATCACTATTCCGGCTTCAATCCCAAGACCGAGCAGTACAACTACAAGTATCTCGGCGAAAAGCAGATGCTCGCGAGCGTCCACGCGCAGCATTCGCCCGAAGTGACGTGCCCCTACGACGGCGGTGCGACCGCATGCCCCGAGGTATGGGAGATGCGCCACATGTACATCGTCGAGGCGACTCCGCGGCGCGATACCAACAATCCCGGCGCGCTGGACAAGTCCACGGAAATCTACCTTGACGGCGAAGTGTGGTTCGAGCCGTATGTCGACACCTACGACCAGAAAGGTCATCTGTGGCGCACGCACATCTACTGGCTCGCGTATCGTGACCGCCCGGTGCCCGATGCGCGCGTCGCGATCTATCCGTTCAAGCGGGAGTTCGTAGTGGGTGCGGCCTCGGTCGACACGCAAGGCAACTTCTCCACGATGTGCTATCTGCCCGGCCAGCACACGCCCGAGCGCGAATGCTGGTACATCAACATGGGCGCAATCGACAAAGACTTCTGCACAGTAAAGGGGATGGTAGCCGCAGCTCCTTAAGCGCGCAGCCTAAAAAGCAATCGCGACAAAAAACTGGCGCGGAGCAACGATGCTCCGCGCCAGTTTACTTCCTCGACGCTCGTCTTCGAGCGTCGACTCTTACCTCGCCCTCGCTCGCTATTCACGACTGCGTTTGAACAGTTTCACTCGCGTTCCTGTCCACGTTAAAAACTACCGGCGGCACCCGCAACCGCTCGTCAGATTCGTAAATTTTCCGGAGCTGCGGAAACGCTTCGTCCCCGCCAAGCGTTAGCTCGGCGACGCGGTCGAGCAACTTCTTTTTCTCGTCGGTCAGCGCGTCG
>DASWGL010000135.1:0-1815 GCA_036393735.1 Gemmatimonadaceae bacterium
TCCGAAGTCGTCGACGTCGAGGCCGCGTCGGCGCGCCCACTCGACGTATTCGACGCCGTCGTAGATGGTGAACGCGAGTTCCTGCAGCGCGGTCGATCCGGCTTCGCGAATGTGGTAGCCGCTGATCGAGATAGTGTTGAAGCGTGGCGTAAACTTCGACCCGAACTCAAAGGTGTCAATCACCAGGCGCATCGAGGGCGCGGGCGGATAGATGTACTCCTTTTGCGCGATGTACTCCTTCAGGATGTCGTTCTGCAGCGTGCCGGAGATCTTCTTCCAGTCGGCGCCTTGTTTTTCCGCCACGACCAGGTACATCGCCCAAAGCACGCTGGCCGGTGAATTGATGGTCATCGATGTGGTGATTTTTTCGAGGGGGATGCCGTCGAACAGAATCTCCATATCCTCGAGCGAATCGATGGCCACGCCGCACTTACCGACTTCGCCTTCGCTGGCCGGGTGGTCGGAGTCGTAGCCCATGAGCGTGGGCAGATCGAAGGCAACGGAGAGGCCGCCGCCGCCGTGTTCGAGAAGATATTTGTAGCGCTGGTTCGTTTCTTCGGGCGAGGCGAAGCCGGAGAACATGCGCATGGTCCAGAGCTTGCCGCGGTAGCCGGTCGCGTGAATGCCGCGCGTGTAGGGCGGCTGGCCGGGATAGCCGAGGTATTGCTCGTAATTCCAATCGGAGGGGAGATCCGCCTGCGTGTAAAGGCGGCGAATCGGAGCATTCGAGATCGTGCTGAAACGGGCGTGGCCGTGCTCGTCGAGGTTGGTGCCGGTGGGAGCACCGATCGGTTTTTCGGGAGCCTTGTCGAGCGTGGGCGCCAGAGTTTTCTCTGCCCATTGTTTTTCAGACTCAGCAGGGTGACGGCCGTCAAAGACATCGGAAATCGGGCTGTCGGCGACGGTCTTGTGCAGATCGGCTTTCGGTTTGTTCTCGGGCATTCAGTTCCCCACGTCAGTTCCTACTACGACTCTGATGATAGAAGAGGATCGTCATGCCGCAAAATGGCGCGACCGACCGAGCGGTTGGTAAATTGGTAAAGGTGAAGGAAACAATCTTCACCACAGGGGACACGGAGGACACAGAGGGGCACAGGGTAAACGCTCCCTTGACGCCGCTTTTCGCGCGCACCTATTCTTGACCTTCTTCCAGCGGAGGAGATTCTGAAAGCGTTCCGGCGGCTCCTGCAGCGTACTCCGGTGTACGGCGCGTACAAGGCGCTTGGCCACTATCCCGACTACTGGTATTGGATACTCCGCGGGCGGCCGTTGCGATCTCCACACCTGTTGAAACAGAAAGTCGTGCGCGAATACGGAGAGAAATTTGAGCTGAAGACCCTGGTCGAGACCGGAACCTACTACGGCGAGATGGTCGCCGCGATGAAGGGCCGTTTCGCTCGCATCTATTCCATCGAATACGTCCCAGCGCTCGCGGAGCGGGCAACGCGCAAATTCGCGCGCGACGAGCACGTCCGAATTTTCTGCGGAGATAGCCGCGTTGTCATGCCCGAAGTGCTCGCGTTATTGAGAGGCCCGGCACTGTTCTGGCTGGATGCCGGTTACTACGGCTGGGTGGGCAAGCAAGGCGATCAGCAGCGGCTTTCAGCGGAACTCGAGATGATTCTGAGCCACCCGCATCCGCACGTGATTTTGCTCGACGACGCACGTGGACTTACGGGCCGGGACGGAATTCCTTCGGTCGGCGATGTGAAGGCTTATGTGGAGTCGAAGTTTCCGCAGCGGTCGGTGGAAGTGAAGTTCGACATTATGCGCATCACGCTGCGGACTTAACGGACTCTGCCTGAGACGCGGCAA
>DASWGL010000136.1:0-4889 GCA_036393735.1 Gemmatimonadaceae bacterium
GCCTTGACCGACAAGAACTTTGGCGAAAGCACGTGGAGCAAACTGGGCGATGGTGGTGGCTGCGGCGTCGGGGCCGCTCCAATAGCCTGAAGGGCAAGGTCACTATGCATCGAGGACTTCCATCGCATCGCGAGCCGCGCGCTCACCTGTGAGCTTGAGGAATATCTCTTCGAGCCCTCCGCCCCCCGTTGCCTCGTCGCGCAAATCCTGGATCGTGCCGACCGATCGAATCTTTCCGTTCTGGATGATCGCGATGCGGTCGCATAGTGTTTCCGCGACCTCGAGAGTATGCGTGGACATCATGATGGTGTGGCCGCGCTTCACGTACTCGCGGAACAGATCTTTTAGAATTCGCGCCGCCTTCGGGTCGAGTCCGACCATCGGCTCGTCGACCACGATCACTTCCGGCCGATGAATGAATGCGCTCGAGATGATCAGCTTCTGTCGCATTCCGTGGCTGTAGCTCTCTACCAGCTCGTCGGCCCATTCCTCGAGATCGAACAACGCCATCAGCTCGCGACCGCGGTGCTCGACCTTGTCGCCGTCCTGGCCGTACAAACCCGCCACGAAGCGGAGAAATTCCGCGCCGGTCAGCTTCTCATAGATGAAGGGGCGGTCGGGAATGAAACCCAGCTTCGATTTTGCCGCGAGCGGATCCAGAGCGAGATCGATCCCCGCTAGATGGATGCTCCCCGCGGTCGGCTGAAGGATCCCCGCGATCATGCGAAGCGTCGTCGTCTTTCCCGCGCCATTCGGGCCCAGGAACCCGAACAACTCTCCGTCGGGCACTGACAGATCTATGGAATCGACGGCTGTGAACGAGCCGTATTTCTTGGTGAGACTTCTGAGCTCTATCATTTGGCTTTTGCGTTTTTAAATGCGATTTCAAAGGCGGTGCGGATGGCCGAGAGACTCCCGGCCCGCGCTGCGACAACCCGCCCCTCGGCGTCGACCCATGCTGTGAGGCCTTGTCGTGCTCCTTCGATGCGCCACCCGCGCACAGTGTCACGGTGTGCCGCGTGCCATTCTCCGGCAGGATCTCGTTCGGCGCTATCGACGACCGTAAATAGCGACTCGGCGCGAATCGTCAGCTCTGGCCGGACAACAAGGCGCGTCGTGGGATCGAACACCGACATCGCCTGCTTTCGTCCGATCGTGTGCGGACCACCCAGCATGAACGCGACAGGCGCCAGAGATGGTGTGAATAGTGGTGGCGTGAACGTGTAGTGCGCCGGCGGATGTCCGCCCGTCGTCTTCGTTCCGGCGATGAAGAGGAGGGTGTCCTCCTCGACCGCGGCGTTGATCGAGAATGGACGCGTCGGCCGAGCGATGTCGATGGTCAGATCGACGAGACGAAATCCGCGGGTCAGTCTCGTTTGCCAGCGAGCCGACGTACGCTCGACCGAATTCCCCGACGGATAGTCGCCGACGAAATACTCCTCGCTGACGAGCGTGTTGACAGTCGTATCGAGAGTGGAAGATGCGGCGCCGATCTGCTGTCCGTCGCGCTCGATCGTGTAATAGAAGGTCTCGGGCTGGAGCCTCAGCGCGACCTCGGCGAACTGCTGCGCCTCGCTCACGTTGGCGTTGCGCCGGAACATCATCGCCATTCCGCCGACCCAGAGCGCGACGATGAGCACAGCGAGCGCTGCACGCGTCGACGACATGAATGGTTGTGTGCTGGAAGACGTGGCGGGACTCACACGTATAGGACGATTTAGACGATCGTTAGACTCGTCTCGTCGTTGATCCAGCCAAGGTAGCGTTCGAGCCCGCCAGTTACGGGAACCGCGAGCAGTTCCGGGACTTTGTAGGGGTGCAGCTCCTTGAACGCTCTCTCGAGCCCGTGAATCGCTCCGGACCGCGTTTTGAGCATCACTACGACCTCGGTTTCGTCGGCAAGCTTGTCTTCCCACCGGTAAAGCGACCGGGATGCGGGCAGAATCGTCCCACAAGCGACCAACCGCCGCTCGAGGAGCTGTTTGACGAACTTCGCCGCTTCGTCCGTGGTGGCGAGCGTGGTGAGAACTACAACCGCGTCGGTGTGGCCCAAATGCAGGTCCGGGTAACGGGTGTGAAAAATCTAATCAGTCAAGCTTAACAATAACTCCGGCCCAGCACATCTTTGGTTCGGGGTATAAGACAACATGGCACTCGATCCTTCCCTTTACATCAACCGCGAATTGAGCTGGCTCGCGTTCAACGCCCGCGTTCTCCACGAGGCGTTCGACGCCAGAAACCCGCTGCTCGAGCGCGTCAAGTTTCTCTCGATCTTCAGCACGAATCTCGACGAGTTCTACATGGTCCGGGTCGCCGGACTCAGGCGGCAGATCGCCGCCGGCGTACAGCAAGTCCCGGCGGACGGCCTGACCCCCAGCCAGCAGCTCGACGCCATCACAGAGCATGTCGCCGAACTGACGGAGCAGCAGCGGAAATGCCTGTACGATGTGTTGTTGCCCGAGCTAAAGGAGCATGGGATCGAGATCGTTACGATGAATGACCTGGATGAAACTGAATCGCAGCGGGTCAATGCGTTTTTCGAATCCCAGGTCTTTCCGGTACTCACACCGCTCGCCGTCGATCCCGGACATCCATTCCCGTACATATCCAATCTTTCGCTCTCGATCGCGGTTCAGGTTCACGATCCCGCTACTGGAATTACCCGCCTCGCCCGCATCAAGGTGCCGAAGAGCCTGCCACGCTGGGTTCCCTTCGGCAAGGAGAACCATTTCGTTCCCCTCGAGCAGGTCATCGGTGCCCACCTGGACGCGCTCTTTCCGGGTATGGAAATACGCGGCTTCAGCACATTCCGTGTGACGCGATACTCAGACCTCGAGCTGACTGACGCGGACGAAGACGACGATCTCCTCGCCATGATCGAGGAACAGGTTTTTCAGCGTCGGTTCGCCGAGGTTGTACGCGTCGAAGTCGATAGAGATATACCGCCCGAGCTTCGCGATCTGATACTCGCCGAGGTCCTGGAGGATCAGCCTCCGGAAATGCCGAACCTGACCGAATCGGATCTGATCGAAACCGGACCCTTGCTGGACCTCGGTGATTTGATGTGGCTCGCTACGATGAACATCCCGGAGCTGCGGGATCCGCCATTCATTCCGGTGATCCCACCCGAGCTGCGAGACCAATCGCGGTTGATCTTCGACGCAATCCGCGAGACGGACATCCTCCTTCATCATCCGTTCGATTCGTTCTCCGCCACCGTCGAGCATTTTCTGACCGCCGCCGCGCGCGACCCCAACGTCCTTGCGATCAAGATGACGTTGTACCGCACTTCTGGCGATACGGAAATCGTGCGCGCTCTGACCGAGGCGGCACAAAGTGGAAAGCAGGTGGCTGTGATGATCGAGCTGCAGGCCCGGTTCGACGAGGTGAACAACATCGCATGGGCCCGCACGCTGGAAGGATTCGGAGTGCACGTTGCGTACGGCCTTCCCGGTCTCAAGACCCACACCAAAACCGCCCTCGTCGTCCGGAAAGAGGCGGATGGTATTCGCCGCTACGCCCACATCGGGTCGGGAAACTACAACTCGCAAACCGCACGCGTCTACACGGATCTGGGCTTGCTGACCAGCGATCCTTCGATGGGTGCGGATCTTACCGATCTCTTCAACTCACTGACCGGCTTCTCGCGCCAGAATTCGTTCCGGAACCTGCTCGTTGCGCCTCGCAACATGCGTCAGCGCTTTACTGAGATGGTGGACCGGGAGGCGGAGCACGCCAGGGCGGGGAGGCCTGGTCGAATCATCGCGAAAATGAATTCGTTGGTCGATGCGGAGCTAATCGCGCATCTCTACGACGCGTCGCAGGCTGGAGTTGACATCGATCTCATAGTCCGCGGCATCTGTTGTCTCCGACCGGGAATTCCGGGAATCAGCGATCGCATCAGAGTTGCCAGCATCGTTGGGCGTTTTCTCGAGCATTCCCGCATCTACTATTTCGGCAACGACGGCAACGAGGAGATTTACTTCGGGTCAGCCGACTGGATGCCTCGCAACTTCGATCGGCGCGTGGAGGTCGTCGCGCCAATCGAGAATCGCCAATTGCATCCCCGCGTGTGCTCACTGCTGGAAACTTGCCTCGCCGACAACAGGCAGGCGTGGGATCTACATCCCGACGGCACTTACGTGCAGAGAAAGCCGGGCTCCAATCCAGTGATCTCGACCCACGAACGGTTGCTGCAGAACTCGTGGGGGATCATCGCTCTTCCTACTGCGGCGGATGATGGCCGGGCAGTGAAGGAAAAGTTGAGTGTGGTTGAACGGCTAACGGCCTAACTGCAACTGAACTGGTGCCAGACGTCAGTAGCGTAGTTCCGAGTGATTAGTTCACGACGCCCGGACTTACCCCAGCGGCATTAATGACCCAGGCAGTTGCCTTTGCTTCAATCACCGGTAGAAAAGTCAGGGCGTAGTGAACTATCGACTGGCATCTGTGCCACTGACCGCTGGCACCCGTTCAGTTTGCAGTTTCCAGCTGGCACCCGTTCAGTTTGCAGTTTCCAGCTGGCACCCGTTCAGTTGCAGTTGCAGTTCATCAACCACCTAGTCCGCCGCCCCAACCTCATCCTGATAGGTAGTGACCGATCCGTCCGGCGCGACGATCTCGACCGGAACTCCCGCGACCTCTGCCAGCAGGTTGGACTTCCGACTCGCTCCCCACAAATCGAGTCGCAGGTTGTAAACGTGGTGGGCTGGCACCGCGGTAATCCTCAGCGCGCGCTCCACCCACCGAACTTTTATCTCGGCGACCGCGCTGGCGTGGCCTCTGTCGAAGCCATCGGCGACGCGAAGGAGGGCCGAAAGCTTCTTGATCGTCTGCCGCACCGGCCGGTCGAGTGCGCCGTAGTTGCGATGCTTCTTTCTTGGCTCAGC
>DASWGL010000137.1:0-15671 GCA_036393735.1 Gemmatimonadaceae bacterium
TTCCAACGGTCGCCGGCGAGATCGTCTTCGATCCGGCGTACGAGAGCAATCCTCTCGTCAACGCAATGTGTGTAGGCCTCCTGCACGAAGAGGATCTCATTCGCGCCAAGGCCGAGGGCGTCGGCAATCCGATCATGGCCGTTGGTGCGCGGACTGGACGTGACGGCATTCACGGCGCCTCCTTCGCGTCCGAGGATCTCTCCGAGGCGAGCGATGCCAAACGCCCCCGTATTCAGGTGGGGGATCCGTTTACCGAAAAGCTCCTGCTCGAGGCAAGTCTGGAGCTGATCAAGAGCGGACACATCGTCGCGATTCAGGACATGGGTGCCGCCGGCCTGACGTCCTCATCGGCGGAGATGGCGGAGCGTGGAGATGTCGGTGTGACGATCGACGTCACCAGGGTGCCCACTCGCGAGAGAGGGATGACACCGTACGAGATCCTGCTCAGCGAATCGCAGGAGAGAATGCTCGTCGTCGCGAGAAAAGGGCACGAGGATGCGGTTGGCGAGATTCTCGCCAAATGGGACCTGACAGCGGCCGTGATCGGCGAGGTCATTTCCGAGCCGGTGTACAGGGTGACGGAGGGAGACACAGTCGTTGCCGAATTCCCGGGGTCGAGACTCGTGACGGACTGCCCGAGCTATTCACCGGATGCGCGCGAGTCGACTGTCATCGCGGAATTGCGCGCGCGTGATCCGTTGGCGATCGCTGAGCGGCCGGAAGAAATCGATCCAGCCTGGACTCTCGAGCGGCTGCTATCCGCCCCCACAATCGCGAGCAAGGCGTGGGCGTACCGGCAGTATGACTCCACCGTGCGGACAAACACCGTCATCGGGCCTGGCGGAGATGCCGCAGTTCTCCGAGTGCGCGGGACGAACAAGGCGATCGCGGTGAAGACCGACTGCAACGGGCGGTACGTGTATCTCGATCCGCGGGTCGGCGGACGAATTGCCGTGGCGGAAGCCGCGCGCAACGTCGCGTGCACTGGCGCCCGTCCAATGGCAATCACGAACTGTCTCAACTTCGGAAATCCGACTCGTCCGGAAGTCTTCTTCCAGTTCAAGGAAGCCGTCGCAGGAATGGGAGAGGCTTGTCGGGCACTAGGGACTCCGGTCACTGGAGGAAACGTCTCTCTCTACAATGAAAGTCCGTCGGGCGCCGTTTATCCGACGCCCGTGATCGGAATGGTGGGAGTGATCGACGACCTGTCGCACATCACGCGCGCAACCTTCCAGCGTGACAGCGCGGCGATTCTTCTGCTCGGCGATCTGGGTGGCGAGCTCGGCGGTAGCGAATATCTCGCCACGATCCACGGCACAGTGATCGGCGCGCCACCACGGTGCGACGTCGAACGGGAAAAGGCTGTTATAGAGGTACTGCTCGAAGCAATCCGCTCCCTCGCTGTCAGCTCCGCGCACGATTGCAGCGACGGTGGCCTCGCGGTTGCGCTCGCGGAATGCTGCATCGCCAATCCGGAACGCGAGAGCGGCGCGGAAATCGACCTTTCAAGCTATTCGGATGTACCGGATCGGGCGATTCTTTTCGGGGAGAGCCAGGGACGCGTCGTGGTATCGAGCGCGGCGCCCGCGCGCGTGCTCGAGATCGCCGCGAAAGCGGGAGTTCCCTGCACACAGATCGGCAGAGTGCACATTCAGTCGAGTACGCTCGACATCAAGCTGCCGACGCGCTCGCTCCAGAGCCCGCTGGCGCGACTACGGCGCGCCTATCACGAGACGATCCCGAACATCATGGCGCGCACGCCCGAACACGCGACCTTTGACGAGTTAAATCCCGTGGCGGCCCACTAATATGTGCGGAATCTTCGGGATCTACGGTGATGAGAACGCGGCGGCGCTGACACATCTCGGCCTGTACTCGCTCCAGCATCGCGGGCAGGAATCTTCGGGCATCGTCGCTGTCGATCGTGAGCAGGGCGCGAGAGCGATTAAGCGAATGGGTCTCGTATCCGAAGCGTTCGCCGTGCCGGACGTGCAGACACTCCGCGGAGATATCGCGATCGGCCACACGCGCTACAGCACCGCCGGTTCTTCCACGATCGAGAACGCACAGCCAATGCTGGCAAGGTTCCGCGACGGCCACATCGCCCTCGCCCACAATGGAAACCTGACGAACGCCAGCGAGCTGCGCCGTGAGCTCGAAGACGCCGGTTCGATCTTCACATCGACGATGGATTCAGAAGTCCTCGTCCACCGCATGGCGCGCTCATCCTCGCTGAAGCCAGAACACCGGCTCGCCGATGCGCTGAAGGGCGTTGAAGGAGCCTATTGTCTCGTCGTCGTCGTTGGAAACACGCTGCTGGCGGCGCGGGATCCGCGAGGTTGGCGCCCGCTGGTGATGGGCAAGCTTGGCGACGCCACTGTCTTCGCGTCTGAAAGCTGCGCACTCGATCTCCTCGGCGCGACGCTCGAGCGCGAGGTGGAGCGTGGAGAGATCATCGCCATCGATGACAGCGGGATGCGCTCCAGCTTTCCTCTCGAGAAGCTGGAGTCCAAGAAGTGCGTCTTCGAGTACGTCTATTTCTCGCGCCCCGATAGCCAGGTATTTGGCGGCTCGGTGGACAGAGCGCGGCGGGAGCTGGGACGACGCCTGGCGCGCGACTTCCCCGCCCCGACCGCCGATCTCGTCTTCAGCGTCCCCGATTCTTCCAATTCGGCAGCGCTCGGTTTCGCCGAGGAGTCGGGACTGCCGCTCGAGCTGGCGCTGATCCGCAATCACTATGTTGGACGGACATTCCTCCAGCCCACACAGGCGGGACGCGACGCGAAGGTCAAGGTGAAATACAATGCGGTTCGCGAAGTCCTTCGTGGCAAGAGCGTGGTGATGGTAGACGATTCCATCGTCCGCGGCACGACGACGCGGGGACTCGTCAATATGGTCAGGGCCGCCGGAGCCCGCGAAGTGCACTTGCGTGTTAGCTCTTCGCCGGTCACCGGGCCATGCTACTACGGCATCGATACGCCGACACGCGAAGAGCTGATCGCGGCCAATATGAGCATCGACGAGATTACGACCGCTGTGGGTGCCGATACACTCGGATATCTCACGCTTGACGGGATGCTCGAATCGGTCCCCGGTGGTCCATCGGGGTTCTGTCATGCGTGCTTCTCCGGCGACTACCCCACGCCGCCACCAGCCGACCCGGAGAAGCTCCGCTTCGGCTGTGGCTGCTGACGCCCATGGCGCAGGCCGTTTTCTTCTTCGGCAATGGGACCGCCGAAGGGACGCGCGATTCGACGAGCGTCCTCGGCGGAAAGGGCGCGAACCTCGCCGAGATGACGAATCTCGGCGTTCCTGTTCCGGCCGGGTTCACGATCGCGTGCAGCGAATGCATCGAGTACCTGCTTAGCGGAAAATATTCCGACAAGCTCCGCGCAGAGGTCGAGGGTAACATCGCGCGGCTGGAGAAGGTAACCGGGAAGAAGCTAGGCGATCCGAGCAGCCCGCTTCTCGTCTCGGTAAGATCTGGGGCTCCGGTTTCCATGCCGGGTATGATGGATACTATCCTCAATCTCGGTCTCAACGATCGCGCCGCGACTGCGCTCGCCGAGCAGAGCCAGAATGCGCGCTTCGCTTACGATTCTTACCGTCGCTTCATCCAGATGTACTCGGACGTGGTGCTTGGAGTCTCGATCCACGACTTCGAGCACCTGTTGAAGGCGAAGCGGATGACTGCCGGCGTTCGCTCCGACGCCGAGCTCGACGAAACCGTCTTGAGGACTCTCGTCGACGAGTACAAGGCGCTTGTCCGGAATCGCACTGGAGCCGACTTCCCGCGCGATCCCATTGTGCAGCTCTGGGGGGCAATCGAAGCCGTTTGGAAATCCTGGACGCTCAAGAAGGCAAAGGACTACCGGAAGGTCCACGCGATTTCCGAGGATCTGGGAACGGCCGTCAGTGTCGTGGCGATGGTGTTCGGCAACCTGGGAGAGGATTCCGGGACCGGTGTCGCATTTACGCGCAACCCGTCGACGGGAGAGAGGCGCTTCTACGGGGAATTCCTCGTCAACGCGCAGGGCGAGGATGTCGTCGCCGGAATCCGCACTCCGCTCGACATCGATGAGATGGCGGACAAGCTTCCGGGTGCGTACAAGGAGCTGCTTGATACTCAGGACCGGCTCGAGCGCCACTACCACGACATGCAGGATCTCGAGTTCACGGTCGAGCGGGGCAAGCTCTACCTCCTTCAGACACGCGGCGGCAAGCGCACCGCGGCCGCTGCCGTGCGCATAGCGCGGGACATGGTAAGCGAGAGACTCATCGACAAGATCGAAGCGGTCCGACGCGTCCCGGCGGCAGACCTCGATCAGCTGCTGCATCCGATCATCGATCCATCGATACGAGCGACGCCGCTCTGCCTCGGGCTTCCCGCAAGTCCGGGCGCCGCGAGCGGACGCGCTGTGTTCGATCCCGATACAGCCCAGCAACGCGCTACCGCCGGCGAGAACGTGATTCTTGTACGCGATGAGACGACGCCGGAGGATTTCCACGGTATCGTCGCGGCGCGCGCCGTTCTCACCGCACGTGGGGGCATGACGAGCCACGCCGCCGTTGTCGCGAGGGGAATGGGAAAATGCGCCGTCGTCGGCGCTAAGGACATTCACGTCGATCTAGAGCACAAATCCTTCAGCGTGAACGGGACCGAGGTCGTCGAGGGCGACTGGCTGACGCTCGATGGTGCGACGGGCCGCGTGTTTTCCGGCGACCTGGCAACGATTCCCAGTGAAGTCGTGCGCGTCACGAATGGAACTCTCTCCCCCTTGCAGGCTCCGCTTTACCAGTCCTACGCCGAGCTTCTCGGCTGGGCAGACGAGGTTCGCACTCTTCGCGTGCGCGCCAATGCCGACACGCCGCGCGACGCGCGCATCGCGCGCAGTTTTGGCGCCGAGGGCATCGGCTTGTGCAGAACCGAGCACATGTTCTTCGAGGGCGACCGGATCACGGCGATGCGCGAAATGATCGTCGCGCGCGAAGAGGGTGGCCGCAGGCGCGCACTCAACAAGTTGCTGCCGATGCAGCGTGCGGACTTCGAGGGAATCTTCGAGGCGATGGATGGCCTGCCGGTGACGATACGGTTGCTCGACCCGCCGCTGCACGAGTTCCTTCCGCACGGAGGAGAGGAAACCAAGCTTCTGGCGCGCACGCTCGACATTCCGCGCGCGGATCTCAACCGGATAATTGAATCGCTAAGAGAGACCAATCCGATGCTTGGTCATCGGGGCTGCCGGCTCGGCATAACTTACCCGGAGATTACAGAAATGCAGGCGCGCGCGATTCTTGAAGCAGCGGTGCGTGCCATGCGACGCGGCCTGAACGTGAGACCAGAGATAATGATTCCACTCGTCTCGAATGTGAAAGAGTTCGAGAATCAGCGTGCAATCGTCGACGACGTGGCCGAGCGCGTGCTAGGCGGAATGGGGGAAAAGATATCGTATCTGATCGGAACGATGATCGAGCTGCCCCGTGCCGCGCTCACCGCGGCGAAGATCGCCGAGTCGGCCGAGTTCTTCTCTTTCGGAACAAATGACCTGACGCAGACTACACTTGGGCTGAGCCGCGACGATGCGGGCCGGTTCCTTCCCTCTTACATTGATCGAGGTATCTTAGCTGACGATCCATTTCAGGTTCTTGACACCGAAGGGGTAGGAAGACTCGTAAGAATTGCTGTTGAGGATGGACGACGAGTTCGTCCTAAGATAAAACTGGGAATCTGCGGGGAGCACGGCGGGGAGCCGCGCTCCATTTCTTTTTGCCATTCGCTCGGACTCGATTATGTGTCTTGTTCACCGTTCAGAATTCCAATCGCACGTCTAGCCGCCGCTCATGCCGCTCTTGAAGCGTAAGCTCGGACACGCTCGCCGCATTGAGCTGATGCCAGCGGGATCGCTCCCGATGGCGCACGTGCAGCATTCGCGTCCGCTCAGAATCGCACTTGTCACCGAGTACTACTATCCGCACCTCGGCGGCATCTGCGAGCACGTGCATTTCTTCGCCCGCGAGGCGCGGCGTTACGGGCACCACGTCGACATCATAACGTCGAACATCCCGGGCGCGCGCGACGAGCTCCACGTCATTCGCATCGGGAAAAGCCAGCCCATCTACGCGAATGGATCGCAGGCGCGCTTCACGTGGGGGCTCGAGCTCAGAAAAAACCTGCGCCGCGTATTCAGCCTCGGCCAGTACGACATCATTCACGTTCATTCCCCGCTCAGTCCCGTCCTTCCGGTCATGGCGATCGAGGAAGCGGACTGCCCGGTCGTCGGGACGTTTCACACCTACTTCGATCGCTCCGTCGGATATACCATCGGCAAGCGCTACTTCCAGAAGCGCCTGGATCAGCTCCATGCCGCAATCGCGGTATCGCACTCGACGACGATAGCTCTCAATCGATACTTCGAGGCAAACTGGACGATCGTCCCCAATGGAATCGACACGGACGTCTTCAATCCGCACGTTCCCCGCCCCGCCGCTCTGCGCACCGATGTTCCGGTAATTCTCTTCCTCGGAAGATTCGACCCCCGCAACGGCCTCACCACGCTCATAGAGTCCTTCCAGAAAGTCCGCGGCAGAAACCGTGAGGCTCAGCTCGTGGTCGTCGGCGATGGTCCACTCCGCAAGCACTACTACCGTGCCGCCGGCGGCGACCCCGACATCACCTTCGTAGGCTCGGTCCTCGGAGAGCGCCCCGGCTACTACGCGCACAGCGCCATGTACGCCTGCCCCACAACCAAGGCATCGTTCGGAATCACGCTTCTCGAATCGATGGCGTGCGAGACGCCGGTCGTCTGCTCCGACATCTTCGGCTTCCGCGACGTCGTGAAACACGAGCGCGAGGCACTAATGGTGCATTGTGGCGATAGGGACGCTCTCGCTGATGCTCTGGTGAGGCTGCTGGACGACGAGACCCTCAGGGCCAGACTCGGAAAGCGCGGCCGGCAGGAGGCGGAGCAGTACTCCTGGGCGAAAGTGACAGAGGCTGTGCTGGACATTTATACAGCCGTATTGGGACGGGCTACACGCGAATGATCGGGTATGCGGCGTTGGGAGTATCGGTGATAGGCGGAGCCGTGCACGGTGCTTTCCACCGGAACAGTCCGCTCTTCGGCCCAGCGTTGGGCAGAATTGCGGGCGATCGGAAAGTCGTGGCGCTGACCTTCGACGACGGTCCGAACCCCGAGGCGACTCCGTTGATCCTCGACACGCTCGCCGAGAAGGGAGTCCGGGCGACTTTCTTCGTCCTCGGGAGTCACGCCGAACGCTGGCCCGAGCTGGTACGGCGCATGTCGCAGGAAGGCCATCAGCTCGGCAATCACGGCTACTTCCATCGCAAGCTTCAGTTCAAAAGCCCTTTCTACGTGAGCCGCGACATTCGTCTCGGGATTCGGGCAATCAAGCGCGCCGGCGCTCCCGCACCCCGGTATTTCCGCGCGCCCCATGGTTTTCGCAGTCCATGGACGACCCCGATCGCGCGCTCCTACGGCGAGCGGACGATCGGATGGTCCCTCGGTGTCTGGGACAGCGATCGGCCGGGAGTCGACGAGATCGTCCGACGCACGCTCGAAGGAGTTACTCCGGGCTCGATCGTGCTGCTGCACGACGGGGATGGCTACAACCCGGACGGCGACCGCATGCAGACCGCCGCTGCACTCCCCCACATCATCGACCGCCTGAAAGAACAGGGCTACGAGTTCGCGACTCTGCCCACTGAATGAATCCCAGTCTGAAGACAGGGATTCGCTGGGCGATCTCCGCCGCGATTCTCCTCTTCCTCATTTATTTCGCGACAAAAATCAATTGGCACCAGGCGTGGAATTCGATGCGGCACGCATCGCTTCCGCTCCTTGGCGCGGCCATCGGAGTGAATTTTCTCTCGGTACTGATCAAGGGCGTCCGGTGGTGGCTGTTCCTGCGCCCGATCGGCATCACGTCGTTGTGGCTGGCGATGCGCGCGACGGTCGCTGGCGCCGGCCTCAATAACGTTCTCGTCGCCAGCGGCGGAGACGCGGCGCGCGTGGTGTTCGTGTCGCGGGCGAGCGGAGTCTCCAGCTCCACTGTGCTCGCGTCGATGGCTCTGGAGAAGCTGTTCGATCCGATAGGGTTCGTGATTCTGCTCGTAGCTGGCGTGCTCGCGTTCCAGCTTCCGCCGCAGTTCGAACGATGGAAGGTGCCGGCGGAGATTCTGCTCGTCGTGATAATTCTCCTGCTCGTGTTCTTCGTCTACGCCACGAGGAACATCAAGCCGGAGCACGTGCCCGAGCGTCGCGCCAGACCGCGCACCGTGTGGGGAAGAGTTCGCGCGTATTTCCAGAGCTTCGGACAGACGGCTGGCCGTCTGGCGACGGGGCCCCGATTCCTCGCGGCTACTCTCCTGTCGCTGGGCGCCTGGGCCTGTCAGCTGTGGACTTTCGAGCTCGCCGCCGCCGCCGCTCACGTCTCGATCCCGCTCGCTGGAAGCCTTGCCTGTCTCCTCGGGATCAACGTCGGGTTGATCATCCGCGCCACTCCGGGGAACGTCGGATTTTTCCAGTTCGTCTACGCGCTGATGGCCGAGCAATTCGGTGTATCGCGCAACGACGCTATCGCGGTCTCACTGCTGATTCAGACGTTACAAATCCTTCCGCTGACGCTGCTCGGCATCGTGCTCGCTCCGGAATTCATATTCCGGCGCGGAAAGGAGGACAAAGAGACAGAAGCAGTCGCCAAGAAAATCGAGAAGGAAAAACTGGCGCATAAGGGCCCGCTGTCGACCGCTGAAGAGGTACTCCAGCGCGCCGATAAGGCGGGGATCGCGCCGGCTCCAAAGAAGCCGTGAATCGACTACAACTGAACCAGACGCGAGGCCCACTAGCTGAACAGTTTAGGGCTGTCAGGTTAAACCGCCGGGACGTTACGGCGCGGCGCTAGCCACGAGCTCTATGCAGGAAGGCGATGAATTCCGTCGGATCGCGGGTGAGGCCCGTAAAAGTCGCGCGCACTTTACCGTCGGCGTCCACGACCGCGTACAGCGGTAGAGCAACTGTCCCGAAAGTCTGCTCCTGAAAGGCCTGCTGTCGCTCGTACATCTCCCCATCACCGTCGGTGTATAGGCGGGCCAGAACAAATTGACCCAGCTCCGCACCCACATCGGGACGGTTGAAGATGTTGGCTTCCATCCATCGGCAATTGGTGCACGTGTATCCGCTGAAGTCAACGAAAACCAGCTTGCCCGACGTTCGCGCCGTTCTCAGCGCGCCGTCGTAATCGTTCAGCAGCCAGATTGGTGGTGTACCACTACCGGACGCGAGTGCCCCGACGGGTGCTGACGGAGGAAGAAATGCTTCGATCTGGCGCAGCTGACGTCCCGTGAGTCCCGATCCGAGCCAAGCAGCGAGAAGGAGCGCGATAATCATCGGGAGGAATCCCACCGGGCGCAGCTTGCGTCGCTCGAGCTTCGGGCGCAGATCACGTCCGAGATAGACGGCGCCGACGATTGCCAGCACCATCCAGCCGAACAAAACGACCGGCCGTGTGAACACTCCCCACCCCAATACCATATCCGCGTTCGAGACGAATTTGATCGCCGCACCGACTTCGAGAATTCCGATCAGGACGCGAAGAGTCCGGATCCACTGACCTGCGCGTGGAAGTCTCGCGACCGTACGAGGCGCGAGAGCGAGCACGACGAACGGCAGAGCAAACGCGGTCGAATAGACTATCATTCCGACGACTGGCATCGCCCAGGATCCCTGCGACGCGAGCACCAGCAGCGTACCGACAAAGGGCGCGGTACAGGTGACCGATGTCAGCGTGAACGTCGCACCCATGACGAGGGCGCCGAGCGAGCTGCCCTGAGGTGTTTCGCGCGCGGAACGATCGATGGCATTGACGACACGCCACGGGACGCGCAGCTCGAGCCAGCCAAACAGATTCGCCGCGAACAGAAGAAAAAGAGCGGCGAGGGTGATGTTCACCCACGGATCGGCCGCAAACCGGTTGAGACCAGCCGCTCCAAACACCGCCGCCAACGCAAGTCCGAGAACCGTGAACGTTCCAACTATCCCCAGCCCGAAGAGCAGCGCTCTCCGCACACCGGACGATCCCCGATCCTCCGGACTGGAGAAGTACGCGATGGTGACCGGCACCATCGGAAAGACACACGGAGTGAGCAGTGAAAGCAGCCCGGTGCTCGCGGCGAGCCACAGAAATCCAGAGCTCATTTCCGTCCAGTGATCCGAAGCGCTACGTCGAGCTTGTCCGTGCGCGGCGGCAGGCAAACTTTGTCGCTGCAGACCTGATAGCGAGCGCCAATCTGGAATCTGCGAATTCCGGTGAGCGAATGGCCGGGCACCCCGACCGGAATAGTGAAGCGGGGACTGCCGGAATAGAGCTCCGTCTCGATTCCGAAATTCTTGTCGAAGGTCCGATCAGGTTTCGGAGCATCGATCACGCCGCGCACCAGCACATCAGCAGGGCCGATCAGCTCCAATCGCAGCGGAATAGGGCCGCCAGGCCTCTGGGTCAGAGAGTAGATATGCCAGCCCTTTGCAATCTCGGCCTGCACGGAGATCCGAACCGTGCGCCCAATGACGACACTACGAGGGGCACTGCCACCGATTACGGTCCAGCGGACAGGGCGCAGCGACAGATAGCCGGCATTCCGCGGAAGTCCTTCATATCGATGGATCCCGAGGGGCAGCAAAAGAAGATATGCGAGCTTATGCATTCGTGGTCAAATATACACGTAAGGCGGCGCGATCCCTGCTATAGAATACTCATCGGCGGCGCCGCTGTTCGGCTCAATCCTTCCGCCGCGTTCACAAGCGAGGCTGATGGGGCACACTCCCTTCTTTTTCGAGAGCTGGTACAACGTCGAGCGGACCGTGACGCTGTCGATTGTCGGGTACGTCGTGCTGTTCACGATGTTGCGCATCTCAGGCAAGAGAACGCTTTCCAAGCTGAATGTCTTCGACTTCGTGTTCGTCGTTGCGGTCGGTTCGGTGTTCGCCTCGATGATCATCTCGAAGGACGTGACCCTGATCGAAGGTGTCGCTGCGCTGGCGACTCTGATGCTGATACAGATACTGCTCGCCGAGCTTGCGGCCAGATTCCCCAAGGCTGAACGGATCATCAACGGCGAGCCCACACTTCTGCTGTCGCATGGCAAGTTCATTAGCGGCGCGCTCAAGAAAGAGCGCGTAACGGAGGAGGAAGTTCGGGGCGCGATTCGAGGCGAGGGCGTAACGCGCGTCGAGGACGTCGACGCCGTCACAATGGAAAACGACGGTACGCTCACGGTCGCCTGGATGTCGAAAAAACCCGGCGAGACGAGCCTGGTGGACGCAAAGGACGCGGTGGAGGATGGCGGCAAACAGAAGTCGTAGACTGCGTTCGCCAGGTCCGTACTTGGTTTATGTTTTGCGGTCGATATACCTACTCTTCGCGGGAATCCACTTGCAGCTTCAGTCGGCAAAAAACACAGGCTATCGCATATTTCTCGACCCTCGCGGGCGAACCTGGGAAGTGTGGATGGTTCACCCTTCTTCGATCGAGCGTCGCAAAATGGAACGGCGCACGCCCGTCGAAAATGCCGTGTACCTGATCGAGCAACGAGTGCTCGGTGACCGGCGCGAGATTACCAGAAGTCGTGGGGTGGTCGCCACAGAGTTCAGCGCGGGGTGGCTATGCTTTGCCAGCGATGGCGAGAAACGACGCCTCGCCCCCGTCCCCGTGAATTGGATGAGCGCCAACGACAGTCAGGTCGCCGAGTGGTGCCGAATCGCGAAACGTGTTCTCAAATGCGGTCCGACCTGGGATCCGGCCGACGACATGGACACTCCACGCCCCCCAAAGAAACGGGCGGATACCCCCCTGGATAGTGCTGACTGACGAACGCGGGGGCTGACTCAGGTCAGCCCCCTTTTTTTCACCCGACGGCCGAGACTGTTGCGTCGATGCAACGCTCTCGGGCAGTGTTGCGTCCATGACACACCTTAAGGGTGCGCCGACCTGCGCAACACGGGGACTACATATGGTCCTCGACTTGCCCCCCCTTGTGTGGCGCGCACACCCGGTCAACGCGCCACCCGAGTGCAAGGGTGGACTTCGCGCCCGGTGTTCGCCGTTGAGAGGATGACCGTTGGAGGTCCAACGCATGGCTGACGCCGCAACAGGCTTCGAGCGCGGTATCGAGACGACTGGTTATTCCCCAGTCGTCAGCAGCGACCGCGGGACAACGGATCGGATAATCCGCTCCCCTGCTCCCCCCAGCGACATGCATGACGGCCAGCAGCCGGATCTCGCATCACTCCTGAGGCACGGCGTACTGAAACTGGAGGCAGGAAACGATGCGGAAGCGGAAGAGTTCTTCCGCAAGGCACTGGAAATCGGTGACCGCACAGTCGGGCCCGATCATCCGGACATGATACTCCTCCTCAATGACCTCACCCGGATCTACCTCAAGCAGTCCGCCTATGCCTCGGCCGAGCCACTGTTGATCCGGCTTCTCGAGATGAAGCGAAGCAAGGGTGAGGACCACCCCGAGGTGGCGACGGTGATGGCAAGCCTGGCGACCGTGAGACAGGCGCTCGGCCGCCACGAATCAGCAGAGCAACTGTGGCGGCGCGTACTCGAGATTCGCGAGCGCACTCTGGCGCCGAATCACTTCGCGATCGCGACGGCCCTCGAGCATTTTGGCGAGGCGTGCTCGGCACGAGGAAAGATCCGCGACGCGCTCGCCGCGTTTCAGCGAGCGCATACGATTCGCGAACGCACGCTAGGGAGCGACCACTCGAGCCTACGTGCGTCCAGGGAGCGAATCGCCGACCTCCAGCTCCAGGCATCGGATGGGTCCTTCGATCCCGGCGAAAGTGTCGGGATCTCCTCTGGCCCCGAAAAGTATCGTTTGCTCTCGGGAGAGCCCCTCGCCCTCGCGGCGCCAACAACGCCGGTGCGCGAGAAGGGTCGCACTCCAAACACCAGAAAACCGACGCTCCTGATTCCGGATCCCTTCCCGGAGAGCCAAGCGGTCGATACCGCGTCTGTCGCTGACGAAGCTCCGGCGAGTGCCGCCGTGCCATCGCAACCGGAGACGACGACGGCGGCGCACCGGGAAATTCTCGAGAGGATATTGCAGCCCGAGGCCGCGCCATACCGCGACGCCCTGGAAAGCATTCGGGAAGAAGTCGAGAGGCCGTACGAAGGTGCAGGTTTCGCCGAACGCGTTCGTGCCACACTCGCCTCCGTGACTCCCTTTCTTGGAAAGCGCGAGGTCATTGCCGGAGGTATAGTCCTGGTCCTCTCGCTGCTGCTGGTCGCGGTCGCAACCGGCTCGCACGCGTGGGGTGAAACCGATCAAACGACATCTGCAGGATCGCCACCTCCGACGCGCGGGAATCTCCCGGCGGCGGCAGTCGCTGCCACGTCCGCGCCCGTCGTCCCGGGCGTCGCCGTATCGAATAATCCGGTGAGCGTCTCTGCCCCCGCGATCCCAAACGCGCCGTCGAGGACATCGGGGCCGCGCGTGGCGGAAGAACGTAGTACTTCGAAAAAGGGAACGGAGCAGAAATCGGATACCAGGAAAATCGCGATTCCGAAGCTCTCGACTGCCACATTATCGGGTCTGGATTCAGTCGCCGCGACGGCAGCAAACACAGCTATGAGAGCCGACGATCCCATCATCAATCAGCCTGGGCCCGTCGTACTTGGGAACCAGCGTTCGACCTTCGACTTCGGAGAGCAGGCGCCGACCGGTCCCCAGCGCGCGCGATTGATCGGCGAGCTGCCGACCCCGCGAGTGCCTTCTCAGGTCTCTGACGTCGAGGGTCAGGTCCGTGTTCGCTTCACCGTAGACACTGATGGGCGGCCGGTAATGTCGACGTTGTCAGTGGAGGCCTCACCGAACCCGCTGCTTACGACCGCTGTTCGGAAGGTGATCCCCGGCATCCGCTTCGAGCCGGCGCGATCTGGCGGTTCTGGTTCGAAGCCGATCAGCGACACAGTGGAAATCGGATTCCGGTTCGCGAGGCTGAGCCGATAGTCTATCGGCGATCCCGAACGTTGCTCCTCAAGCAATTTTGACTATAAAACGAGAAAGCGGCGTCCAATCGGACGCCGCTTTCTCGTGCCGGACCGGCGCGCAATCATTGCCACTCAACCCTGTCCTGCTCATTTCGCCGCGGAGAGAGCCTGGCTTGCCGTCAGGGATCCATCCGGAGCTTTCTTCGCCAATACAGCCACGTTATCACCGGGGGCCAAATCCCTCGTCGCAATCTTGAATTCCGTAACGGGCGTATTTGGCGGGACGGTCACGTTCCGAGAGCCGCCCGCATACTGGACGACGAGGCTCGACCCGTTGGCGCTGCTTACGTTGCCATTCGACATACGCGACTGCGACGCCGTTCCATTCGTCATACGCGACGCGGAGACATTCCCGTTCGTCATTCGGCTCGCGACAGCGCTCGGGGCTGTCGCCATCATCCGACTTCCTTCGCCCACCCCTCGTAGCTCTTCGGGGAAAACGTGAATCTCAGTCGCCCGCTCCGAGCCATCGGGCTGCTTCACGGTTGTCACGCCAATAAGTGAATTCTCCGTGACCTTGGAAAGATCGCTCTGGACGCGAATGTAAACGTGGAAGGGCTGCGCCATTGTCACCGTCGCGACACCCGTGTCTGACCTGAGAGCGAGCTTATCCCCCGAGACGCTCACGACCGTGCCTCTGAGCATGATCGGCCCATCGTGGTTAGACGCCGGGGCACTCTGCGCTACTTGTGTGGTGTCTTTACTTGAATCCGCCCTGCGGTTGCATCCCGTCACGACAAGCGCAAAAGAGGAAAGTAGAATCAATGGCGTTGCCGCCCCAATCATCAGCATTTTCTTACGCACATTCCACTCTGTGTAGACGTGTGAAGCTCGAGCATTGACCTGGGAATGCCGCACATCCCGTGCTCGCGTCGTGTTTCTCGAGGATCCGGGACGGCGCATGAACGGTGTTAGTCGACTGGAGCATGGCGCTCGCCGTGTACAGCCCCCTTATTTCAGTAATCGGGCCCGAACAGTGCCACTGCGCCTGTGGCGGCTCCGACCTGGATTCAAGGCTACTCGGAGGTAAGGATGCGGAAAATCTCTGGTTTGCTCGGGGCGATCACTCTGTCGCTCAGTGCCGTTTCGTGCGGCGGCGGTGGCGGCGGCAGCTACTCGACTGGCACCGGTGGCGGAGGAGGGGGTGGCGGAGGCGGCACCTGTCCCGCGGCGACATTCTGTATGACCTCAAGCACCTTCACGCCGACTACGCGGACTGTGGCGGTGGGCGCGACTGTCACGTGGCAGAATGCTTCCGGCGTGGGACACAACGTCGTCTGGGACGACGCTGCGGGAAGAGCCGCTGCGTTAGCTGGCGACGGAACCGGCGACATGCCGAACTTCGACACCGGCATGTCACACACCCGCATGTTCAACGCCGCCGGTACCTACGGGTTTCATTGCACCATCCACCCGGGAATGACGGCGACCCTCACCGTCCAGTAGAATCGCCGTCTAGAAGGGCGAGTCCGTCCAGGATCGCGCCATCGTGACCGACGAGTTCAATGGGCACCGATGGGTGTTCGTCAGGTGATCCGGATCAACGGCTTGGCAAGCGTATTCTTGCTGGCCGCGCTTGTGATTGGCTGCCACCACCC
>DASWGL010000138.1:0-2581 GCA_036393735.1 Gemmatimonadaceae bacterium
ATCGGTGTCGTTGCCGACCAGTTCGCCGGCAGCGCAGCGCGCTCGCTTGGTGCCGACGTGTTCACGATCACTCCTGCCGACGTGCAGACCGACGTCGGAAACTTTCTGCGCGGGACTCAGTTCGAGTTTGGGAAGTACGTCAAGTCCCACACGTTCGTGGCGGTCAATTCACCGCTCGATCCGAAGGCGCTCGTCAGGCCCGGCGTGTCGGTCGTTCACCGGTTCGGCGGATTGCGCGGGTATCGGCTCGAGACGGGCGTGGATACGCGCTACCTGTTGAGAGAGCCGACGCTGCAGAGAGATCAGACAGTGGCGACGACCAGCGCGTTTGGGGCATTCCTGATTCGAGAGTGGCGTTTCTAGCGGGAATCGATCCGGCGCTTTGTCTCCGCACGCCGGTTTTTGATTTCGCGACCGGCGGTTGACGTTACGAGCGTGAGGAATGCCCGATCCGCAGCTTCCGCCGATTCCGCTCTCTCATCTGACAGCGTCGGCGAACCCCGCTCGGCGTTTTCGACTGCTCGAGCAGGTACGAAGGAGCCTCAGAGCTCGTCGTTACAGCAGGCGGACGGAGGTGGCCTACTGCGGTTGGGTCCGGCGATTTGTGCTCTTTCATGGCCGCCGACACCCGGGGGCAATGGGCGAGGATGAGATCGCCGCGTTTCTCAATCATCTCGCGACGACGCAAAATGTCAGCGCATCGACCCAGAACCAGGCTTTGCACTCGCTTCTTTTTCTTTATCGCTATGTGCTCAGGCGGGAGCTGGGCCTGGTGCCCGGCCTCGCGCCCGCCAAGCGTGGGCGGCGCCTGCCAGTCGTTCTGTCTGTGAGCGAAGTCCGTGCGATTCTCTCGCACATGCGTGGAATTCCGCGGCTTTGCGCAAGCTTGATGTACGGAGGGGGTTTGAGGTTGGCCGAGTGCACGAGTCTGCGCGTCAAGGACATCGATTTTGATCGCGGGGAGATCATGGTGCGCGTCGGGAAGGGCGACAAAGATCGACGTGTTCCTTTGCCGAGGCTGACTATCCCCGCTTTGAGAGTTCAAATCGAGCGTGTCCGAGCTCAATTCGAGAAGGATCTACGCTCGGGGATTGTGGGATCCGCGCTGCCGGGCGCGATGGAAAAGAAGACGTCGACAGCCGTGCGCGACTGGCGCTGGCAATACGTCTTTCCGTCATCTCGCGTGTATGTAGACCGTGAAACGAGAAAGCGCCGGCGTCACCATATCCATGACTCGGCTATCCAACGCGCGTTGGCCGAGGCAGTGCGGTCGAGCAGCATTGCGAAGCGGGCGTCATGCCATTCGCTGCGTCATTCCTTTGCGACGCATCTGCTGGAAAGCGGCTCAGACATACGAACGATTCAGGAGTTGCTGGGGCACAGCAGCCTGCAGACGACGATGATCTACACGCACGTTCTCAACCGTGGTGGGCTTGGCGTGACGAGTCCGGCGGATCGACTTTGATTCGGAGCGTGCGTGGGTCGGGCCAGGTCCCCATTTCCGCGAACTACGATCCGTCCCCAATGCCACGCATTGCTATACTGCAAATCTTTCGCGAGATAACACTGACCTCCACTGACCCTGTAAATCTCCAAGCGGGTGACAGCGAAGAACTTCCGACTACGTTGCGACTAGCGCCGAATTGTTATCTCGCAAACCCGTTGCGGCATTTGTAGTTTCTCCGCAGTATAAGCACTCAGTACAATTACTAGTTAGCTAGACGACTGATTTCCCGGCACTCCTATTTTACATTTCTATTGCCGTGGCGCGGTTCGCCAGAGGAAGGCCGGCGCAGTGGGTTCGACTCCCACGAGTTCAACGGGCGCCGGAGCCTCCACCGGGTTCGACTCCCGGACGGCATCTAAGACCAGGTGCCCGATCGGATAATGACGATCAGCGGTTCGATCCAACGCTAGCTAACGAACGTTGCAGCAGACGGGCGCGGCAAAGTCGTTGGGTTGTGTATGTTCAAATTCAGAATCGCCCGCAGCTGAACTGAGGCGTTAGGCAGAGTATGAGGTTCTAGCTCGAATGACAACGACGCTCGATCGAGTAAAGACCGAACTCCAGACGTTCGTCCATGGCGGTGCGTTTGTGCCGCTGTGGCGAGCAGTGATGGATGCAACCGAGGAGGTTGATCACGCCTCCGACTTAAGCGACGCTGATAGAGAATGGTTTGACCAAGTTTACGATTTGGTCTACATGGGCGGCGAAGGTGCCGTCACCGCTGACGAGCGCTCCGTAGGCATTCTGGGTTCAGACGAACTTCGACGAGCTTTGCTGGAGAAAGGGTTGAATAGCATCAGTGCGCGACCTGCCTAACGAACGTTGCAGCAGGCGAGCGCGCGTGTTAATGAACATTGATGATCGCCCGTCGCCGTGTGCGCAGAAACAAATTCTGGGCACCCGTTCGGTCGGTCGCTCGCAGCTGAACTAAGGCGTTAGGTAGCAACAGCTTCATACTCATGGATGCCATTGAGCTGCGCCGACGCGGCGTCGAACTCCTCTCGCCCGTTCTTGTTCCGTACGGCTTCGTCTATCAGGCCAGCGAAGTCGATCGCGGCAGCGGCGGACTCTATG
>DASWGL010000139.1:0-1840 GCA_036393735.1 Gemmatimonadaceae bacterium
CCGCGCCCAGATCCGCGGGTCGATCGGCTTCATTCCGTGCGGACTCACGGAGTTGCATCCGCCCGTCTGGTGTGGCGACAGCAGAATTTCGGCGCCGAGTAGTGCTGTCACGCGCGCGTTTTCGATGATGTTGTTGTCGTAACAGATCAGTACGCCGATTCGACATCCATGTGGAGTATCGAAGACGGTGAACTCGTCGCCGTCGGCGATAAACTCGCTGACGAACTCGTGCATTTTGCGGTGGCGCGCCCAACGTCCGTCGGGCATCGCAACGACGTAAGCGTTGTACAACCGCCCATCTGCGCTGCGCTCGACGAGTCCCACGCCGATCGTCATTCGGTATTCGCGCGACAGACGCAGCAGTTCCTGCGTACACACACCATCCGGCACCGGCTCGGCCAGCGCTTCCACCGCTTCGCGTGAGAGCTTGCGGACGTGCCAGTACCCGGTGAGACACATCTCGGGAAATGCGATTAACTCGGCGCCCGACCTGGCTGCTTCAGCGACGAAATGTCGAACGCGTCCAAGATTGTAGGTCTTGTCGCCGGGCTGGTGCTGAAACTGAACGGTGGCCACGCGGATATCGCGCATAATCCGATTTACCTCGGTCGGAGTGTCGGCACCACGGGGTGGCGCAGTCTCAGAAGCTCACGGGTACAGGCGGGCTGTACAACTTGACGGCGATACCTTGCGGCATTCCACCGGCGTCCTCGATCGCGAGGCGCACGCGCCGCACAGTCACCGGCTCAAAGCGATCCAGCTTTGCGTAACCGATCGTCGATCCGCGTGAGAGCACCTTCCAATCGCGGTCGTCCGCGCCGTAGAGCGTATACGAGGCGACACTCTGTCCGCGTGTGATGTCCTCCTCGAGACGCGCGACTCCGAGCGTTACCGGGCGGCCCAAATCCAGTTCCACCTCGGCGTTGCCGGGAGCAATCACCGAAACCGCGCGCCGCGCATCTCGAGCGAGATCGTGCTCGAACAGCGAAGTGAGTCGCGCGCGGAAGAGAGCGAGCCGCGCGACATCTGTGGCGTGAAGAAGACCATCCCGCGTCGGCGGAACGTTGAGCAGCAGCTTTCCGTTCTGACCGACCGATGAGAAGTAGAGACGCTCGAGATTGTCCACCGTGCGAACCCGGTCATCCTCCGCGGGGTGATAGAACCATCCCGGCCGGATCGAGACGTCGACTTCCGCGGGTCGCCAGACCGTCCCGGCGGGATCGCCATGCTGTAATGCATCGCTGACACCGGGGCGGTCCTCACCAGGAAATGTCACGGCGTCCGGATTCACCGTCGACCAATTTGGGTCGCCGGCTGTTCCACTCTCGTTTCCGCACCAGCGCACATCCGGCCCGGCGTCGGAGAACATGACAGCATTTGGCTGGAGCTGCCGCACGAGACGGAAGAAACGGGGCCAATCGTAGGTCTGTCGTTTCCCGTTTGGTCCCTCTCCATTGGCGCCGTCGAACCACACTTCGGCGATCGGGCCGTACCGCGTCAGCAGCTCCGAAAGCTGATCGCAGTAAAGGTCATCGTACTTCGCTAAGTCGCCATACGCTGGATTGTTGCGATCCCATGGTGACAGATATAGTCCCGCTTTCAATCCTTCCGCATGACAAGCATTCACGAATTCCCGTACGACGTCGCCCTTGCCCGAGCGCCACGGACTCGCTGCGACCGAGTGACCGGTGGTGCGCGTGGGCCAGAGACAGAAGCCGTCGTGATGCTTGGCCGTCAGGATGAGTGATCGTGCGCCGGCGTTTCGAGCGCCGCGGGCCCACTGACGCGCGTCCAACGCCGAAGGAGAGAAGATCGAAGGGTCCTCGTGCCCGTCGCCCCA
>DASWGL010000140.1:0-4053 GCA_036393735.1 Gemmatimonadaceae bacterium
CGAATCTCGTCGCGAAGCCATTGTCTCAGCATCAGCGACAGCTGTTCGCCCAGCTTGGTCCGCAGGGCGAGCGGATTGCCGGGCGATTCCACAACTGAGGCCTGGTCGAACTGCGCGTCGCTGTTGCCATCCACAACGCGCATGGTTACGCGGACGCTGTCACCCTCCGGCGTGACGCTGCCATCGACCAGCGTCCCGGCTTCGAGAGCGTGCGCGATGCTGTCGCGCCTGACGTCTTTCCCGCGAAACTGCTTGATTCCGCCGACCGAGATCACGTCAAGCGCGCTCACCTGAGCGAGGTCACCGATAAGCGACTCGGTGAGTCCGTCGGCCAGATAGCCGAGCCGTTTGTTCGGGCTCATGTCCTTGAAGTACAGGACGGCAATGCGCTGGGGTTTGAAGCCAGCTGGTCCTATGTTCGTCGCAGCGTGGCGCCAGGTGTCCCAGACGAAAGCCTTGCCCGCCCACGCTGCACCGGTGACGGCAACGATTCCGACCGCGACGAATACCGCGACCACTCCCCACTTGGTCTCCTTCGAACGCTTCCTCGTGCCCGTCCGAGCCCCGGTCCGTCGTACGGTTCTGGCGCCTGTGCGCTGGCAAGCTCTCAAAGCGTCCGCAAATTCCCCCGCGGTGTTGTATCGGTCAGCCGGCGCCTTGGCCAGCGCGGTGAGCACCGCGTCCTCCACTTCTTCCGGGATCGTCTGGCGGACGATGGTCAGAGACGGCACCTGGTCGAGGGAGTGACGCGCGATCAGCGCCTGCGTGGTGCGTCCAGTAAATGGCGGTTGCCCGGCGAGCATTTCGTAGAGCACGCAGCCGAGACTGTAGATGTCGGTCCGGCCATCGAGATTGGGATCGGCCATGCCCTGCTCGGGGCTCATGTACGTAGGCGTTCCAAGTGAGACGCCGGTCGATGTGAGCTTTCCTTCTCCCACCGCGCTCACGGCGCGCGCGATACCAAAATCGGCGACGAGCGCTTGCCCGTCCTCGAGCAGAATGTTCTCGGGCTTGATGTCCCGGTGGATGATGCCGTGCCGGTGCGAGTGGTCGAGCGCGTCCGCAACTTCGCAGGCGATTCGTAGGGCGTCGTCCAGCGGGAGCTGGCGCTCTCGATTGAGCCGGCCGCGGAGCGACTCGCCGGCGATGTACGGCATCACGTAGTACAACTCTCCGTCCGCCTCGCCAGAGTCGTAGATGGGGAGGATGTGCGGATGGCTCAGATGCGTCGCTAGCTCGATCTCGCGGCGGAACCGCTCAGGGCCCAGAGCGAAACCCAGCTCCGGAAGAAGCACCTTGACGGCGACTTCTCGATTGAGCTTTAGATCCCGCGCCAGGTAGACCGTGGCCATCGCTCCGTGACCGAGCTCACGCTCGATCTCGTAGTGATCGGCGATGGCGGTTCTGATGCGGTCGAATTGGGTCGACATACCTCGGGGGAGCGGGAGCCTGCGGGCGTACTATGCGGGCTACTATACGGCTGTTCCCCAGTGCACGCCAGACGATTCGGTGCTGCGGAGCAAGCACGCACCCCGGAGCCGGTCCGCTGAACGCCCCCGGCCGGTAGTCGTCAGTTGCAGTTAAGCCCGAGGACCAGCAATACGATCAAGGTCGTCGAGGCCGGCGAGAACATCCCGCGGCTTGGAACCATCGGGAGGCCCGAGTATTCCTGCAGCGTGAAGTTGGTCGATGATTCGAGCGGCGCGCCCATAGCCGACCTTTAGCCGGCGCTGGAGCAGAGACGTCGATCCCTGCTGGTGCTGAATCACCACCTCGGCGGCCTCGCGGAACAACTTGTCCCGATCAGCGTCGTCGAAGTTGTCGGAGTCGCTGCCGCTCGCCTCCTCGGCTTCCTTGCGACGAATCGTCTCGATGATGTCGATCTCGCTCGGCGTCTCGTCCATGAAGAGTCCCTGCGCTTCGAACTCCGCCTTGCGCTGTTCGCGACGCAGCTCGTACCAGGCCATCAGGCGCTCGGTGTCTTCGCTCGAGATGAAGGCGCCCTGCAGGCGTGCGGGCTCCGATTTCGCCGGCGGGATGAAGAGCATGTCGCCGTTACCGAGCAGCGATTCGGCGCCGATGCCATCGAGAATCGTTCGGCTGTCGACCTGCGACGCCACGCGAAATCCGATGCGGCTCGGAAAGTTCGCCTTGATCAGGCCCGTGATGACGTTCACGCTCGGACGCTGCGTCGCCAGAATGAGGTGGATTCCGATCGCGCGCGCCTTCTGCGCCAGCATTGCCAGCGGCGTCTCGATCTCTCCCTGCACCGTCATCATGAGATCAGCGAGCTCGTCGATGATCAGCACGATGTAGGGGACGATTCCACCTTTGTACTCGAGATCCTCGAACGCAACTTCGTTTCGCTTCGCGTTCTTTAGCTGTACTCCGTCGAGGACCTTGCGGTTGAAATCCTGGATGTTGCGGGCGCCGTTGGCGGCGAGCAGCTCGTAACGGTCCTGCATCTCGAGCACCGCCCATTTGAGAACGGCGGCCGCGTCGCGATTATCGGTGACGACTTTGTGTCTCAGGTGCGGGAGCACATTGTAGACCGAGAGCTCGACCATCTTCGGATCGATCATCAGAAAGCGCAGCGTCGTCGGCGTGTGACGATAGACAAGACTCGTGATCAGCGTGTTGATGCACACGGACTTCCCCGAGCCGGTAGCTCCGGCGATGAGCAAGTGCGGCATCTTCGCCAGATCGGCGATCACCGGACGTCCCTCGAGATCCTTTCCGAGGGCGATCGGAAGCGCGGCGCGAATGTTCTGATACTCCCGCGACTCGATCAGCTCGCGGAACGCCACTATCTCGGCGGTTGGATTCGGGACTTCGACGCCGACCGCGCCCTTCCCCGGAATCGGAGCCACGATGCGGATGCTCTGCGCGCGCATCGCGAGCGCGAGATCGTTGGAGAGATTCGCGATCTGGCGCACCTTCACTCCCGCGGCGGGCGCGACTTCGAACTGTGTCACGACGGGTCCGGTCGTACGTCCGACCAGATCTCCCTCGACCCTGAAGGTTCTCAGCGCGTCCATCAGCTTGATGCCCATCGCGTCGAGCTCGCGCTTCCCGAGGTCGACATTGCGCGGCGGCGGCGGAGTCAGCAGCTCGGGTGAAGGAAGGTCTTCATCGGTGAAGGAGAGCGTATCACCCTCGAAGGCGTCGATAGCGGCTCCGATTCGTCCAGCATTTTCCGCCGCCCGCGCACCTTTGCTCTTTCGCTCACGTTTTCTTTCAATGGGAAGAACAGGCAGTCCGTCCTGCGACAGCTCCATGAGCGAGTGGTTGACCTGCGGCATTTCTTCCGGATCGGGCTCGAGCAGCGCGCCTGAAACAACGGAAGCCGACATCGCGGGACCGGGCACCACGATCTCTTTCGCGGGATCGAGACCCGCGCGCTCGGCGGGAGTGGGCGGTACAAAATCCTCGAGAGTTCTCACCCGCTTCGCCACAACCACGCGGATCGGATTCCACGACAACGTGGCGGCCATGAGGACGCTCAGACTGATTGCCATGAGAATCCACGCGCCCGCCGCTCCCGCGAACTGCAGCACATAGAACGCGGCAAACGCCCCCCAGATTCCAGCGAGCGCGGTCGCTTCTCGCACTCCTCCCTGAGCCAATCCGAAAATGATTGGCAGGAGGAAGACCATTCCAAGGAGAAAAACCATCCACGATCTGTCTTTGCGCTCGCCGAGGCGTCCGAAGAGTCGCAGCGCGTGCGCGGCAGGCGCGACCGGAAGGAGCGCGGCGGCTGGCCAGCCGAGAAAAAGGGCGATCGGGCTCGCGAGCAGGGCTCCGATCCAGCCGAAGTTTCCCTTTACGTTGCCGTTGCCGTGGAGCTGGGTGTAGCCCTCGGCGGCGAGTGCGCCGGCGAGAAAGATCCCGAAGAGAAGTAGGACGATCCCGCGAATCTCGCGCGCGAGCGCGGACTCGGACGGCCTATCGTGCCCGTTCCGGCCCGAGCTTGGTGATTTGCCGGTCCTGGTAGATCGGGACCACAGGATAGGAGTCCACTTCCGCGGCGGCGGCGAGGTCGTCACCAAATCC
>DASWGL010000141.1:0-2022 GCA_036393735.1 Gemmatimonadaceae bacterium
CGGACATCACCGGCGTGAACGGAAGGCTCCAGGATCTCCGCGACGGCTACTCTCTGATCCGGGATGAATACGAGAAGGCATGGCTGAGGGAGAACCGCCCGTACTGGCTGCACAACATTCTTGCGCGCTACGACCTCACGACGCAGCTGTGGATGGAGCGCGCCGACCGGATCGATCTCGCGCGGCAGGAGTGGTACCGGAGTCATAAGCTGCCGCCTGCGGGAAGTCTCGGGATCCCCGTAAGTATGCCGGGGTTGGCGGCGTACCCCCGCTAGAGAGGAAAGGACTGCCTCATTGAGAGGCACACGCAAATCCAACAAGCAGATATCAATCCGGCATCGCGAAGGTCGGACTACGGTTGCCTTGACAATACTCCTCGCGAGGAGTAATGTTGGGTCATGTCAGTTCCAACCCCTGCCGCCGCAATGGCGATTCACGATTCGCTGGAAGAGGAGGTGCTTATCGCCCTGGTCCGGGCCGCATGGCTGGCGGCGGAACGCTCCACTGCGATCACCGCTGCGGCGGGCCTCTCGCCTTCCCAATACAATGTCCTTCGGATTCTCCGCGCGGCGGGACGGGGCGGACTATCCTGCACGGAGATCGGAGACCGGATGGTCACGCGCGATTCAGATCTGACTCGCCTCGTCTCGGGTCTCGAGCGCGACGGACTCGTTGCGCGACAAACCGATGCCAGCGATCGGCGTCGAAGCATCAACCGGATCACTTCCGCAGGGAAAACCCTACTGAGTCGTCTCGATCGCGACTTAGCCGAAGCCGCGAAGCAGACCATGGGTCATCTCGGCCGTAAGCGACTCACCGCTCTTCTCGACTTGCTGGTCGAATTCGCACCGCCCCCGTTGTCATGAGCTCAATCCTCGTGGCTACCTCCACGTCACCACCAAACATTCGGACCTCACATGACACATCTGTCTCGCTTCTCTGCATTGCTATTGCCGTTCGCGCTCCTCGCATCCATCCCGGTCGCCGCAGCCGGAGCTCAGAACACGGCTGAGAAACAGCTTCACGCGTTGTTGACCGCATACGAAACATCCCTCAACGCCGGGGACGCGGCTCGCATCGAACAGCTCTACGCCGTGGACGGCATCTTCATGCCCGCTGGCTTCCCGACGGCCTCTGGTCGCTCGGCTGTGCGCGGCGCCTACGACGCGGTTTTCAAGAACATTCGGATCGCGATCCACTTCACTGTCGACGAGCTAAAGGTGAAGGGCGATTTCGCGTATGCGCGGACCCACTCGGCGGGCACGTCCACTGTTGTGGCCACTGGAGCGAGTGGGCCCGAGACGAACCGGGAGCTCTTTATCTTCGTTCGGACTGCGGACGAGTGGAAGATCGCCCGCTATCTGTTCAACAAGGAATCGTGACAGGGAGAATTCGCGTCGGCATCATCGGCGCCAATCCCGATCGCGGGTGGGCGGCGCAGGCGCACATCCCTGCGTTGAAGTCGCTCCCGGACGATTTCGAGATCACGGCGCTGTCCACCAGCCGGCGCGAATCCGCTGATGTCGCCGGCAAGCGCTTCGGCGTGTCTCTCGCGTTCGATAATCACCAGGAGCTCGTTAACAGCGCCGAGGTGGACGTAGTCGCCATCACCGTGAAGGTGCCGCATCACCTCGAGCTGGCGACTGCGGCGCTAAAGGCGGGCAAGGCCGTGTATTGCGAATGGCCGCTCGGCAACGGCTTGAAGGAGGCGGAGAACCTGGCCGCCCTGGCGAAGAAGAAAGGAGTGCTCGCCGTGGCGGGGTTACAGGCGCGCTCTGCGCCGCCGGTGGCTTACGTGCGCGACTTGATCAGGCAAGGGTACGTCGGTGAGGTGCTCTCTACGACGTTGATCGGTTCGGGAATGGGTTGGGGGCCGACGGTGGAGCCGTACAACGTCTACATGAACGACAAGAAGAACGGTGCGACGATGCTCTCGATCGCGGTCGGCCACGCGGCGGACGCGCTATGTTACTGCCTCGGCGAAGTGCGGGCCCAGTCGGCCACGATGACCATCCGCAGAAA
>DASWGL010000142.1:0-1998 GCA_036393735.1 Gemmatimonadaceae bacterium
GCCGTCTCGCTCCCAGATGGAACCGTGTTGGTGGTTGGAGGAGAAGCGTTTAACTCACCTCTTGCCAGTGCCGAGATCTATAGTCCCGCAACTGCGAGCTTTGTCGCCGTCCGCGTCGCGCTCCGCATGAGCGATAACGTCGTCGCGTCAATTCGATGAGCGACGACGGGTTTCTAAGAAGTCGCTGAAAAACGAAGGATCATGCGCTCTGTCTCTGTCGCGTATGGGGGCATCGCCCCCTCAAAACGAGGACGGCCGGCGTCCGTTCCTCGCGCTGGACGGGAGCGAAACGTGGCCAACTTGCCAGGCGGCGCGTCTCATGCGGCCGCCGCGCGCAACCTGACGATCCGTTTGATGTTGAAGGCGGCGCTGGCGAAGACGAAGAGTGCGTCCACCGTGGGGAGGCCGCGCAGTTTCACCTTGCGCAGACCGGCAATCGTCTTGAGCCACGCGAAGGCGCGCTCAATGCGGGGCCGCGCGTGCTGACTCATCGCATAGCCGGCATGTCGCGTCGTGCGGCCATCTATCGCGCTCCCGCCGCGTCGGGTGTCGTTCTGCGCGACATGTGGCGTCATGTCGACCTCGCGCGCCTGGTCGACGAAGTCGGCCGTGTCATAGGCTTTGTCGGCCCCCACGGTCCGGTGCCGCCGCGGCGCACATCGCCAATGGGTACTGAGCATCGTCGTGGCAGCCTCCCGTTCAGCAAACCCGTCGGCAACTGTGGCCTGCGCATCGACGATCAGCCCGTGACGATTCTCCATCAGCAGGTGCCCCAAATAGGCCAGGCGCGCCTCCGTATTGTTCGACTTCCGATACAACCGGGCGTCCGGATCCGTCGTCGAGGCATGCGTGTCGTTCTTCCGGTCCTGTCCCCGGAAGTCGCGCCCATCGCCATCGGTGTCGCCATCTTTCCGTTGGAAACTCTTCTGACTCGCCCACGCCTCGAGCAGGGTGCCATCCACGGTGAAGTGCTCGTCCGACATCAACTCGGACGCGCGCGCGACCACACGCTGGAAGAAGCGGTGCGCCACGGCGTGCTGCAGCAGCCGATCGCGGTTCTTCGTAAACACCGTCGGCACCCAGACCGGTTCGTCCATCTCCAGGCCGACAAACCAGCGAAACAGGATGTTGTAATCGAGTTGCTCCATCAGCAGCCGCTCACTCCGAATCGAGTAAAACAGCTGCAGCAACTGCGCCCGCAACAGGCGCTCGGGCGGAATCGACGGCCGGCCGTGCTGCGCATAGAGCGCATCGAACTCGCGCGTCATCTCCCGCAGGATCTCATCCACAAAGGTGCGAATGGCGCGGAGTGGGTGATCCGGGGGCACCCGCTCCTCGGCCGACACATAGCTGAACATCGCACGCGGCTGACGATCGTCTCCTCGCATGGCCGCCATAGTAGTACGGGATTGCGAATCTGTCGATCCCCTGCGGTGCGTTTTTCAGCAACCTCCTAACTAGCTACACCTGGAACGCTCGTCAAGCGCTGAGTGCAACGTCAGGGCTCATATCTGAGGGCTTCGCCTATGACGCAGTGGGCCGACGGGTCATCGCGGCCGTAGCTACGGGTTCGAGTCAGTATCTGCATGACGGTCTCAATGCGGCGACCCGAGTCCAAGCGACACAGGCCGCCACCCTATTGTCGTTGGGCGGACTGGATGAATGGGTGGCGCAAATCGATTCGAGTGGGACCCGATCAGTGTTGACCGACGCATTGGGCTCGACCGTTGCCGTTAGCGACACGAACGGCAATCTCTTGACGCAGCATACCTATGATCCGTTCGGCGCGACCGTCGTTCAGGGCGACAGTGGCGTGAGCCTACGATTCACAGGCCGGGAGCAGGACGACAGCGACAGCTATTATTTCCGTGCACGGTATTACCAGCCCAATGTAGGACGATTCATTAGTGAAGATCCGGTCGACAGAGACTTAAACGTTTACGTGTATGCACGGTCTAATCCTGTCACCTTCGTTGACCGTCTTGGTCTAAAGCCTGG
>DASWGL010000143.1:0-9639 GCA_036393735.1 Gemmatimonadaceae bacterium
CGGGGCGACCGGGGGCTGCGGGTGGTGAATTCGGTGCGTGCGCGCCGAATAACGGATAACAAAACGCCCCGTGAGGGGCGTTTTGAATGAGAGAAGTCTGGGCGTCTTGAACTAATGACAGCCAACTGCGCTACTGAAGTCTGGCACCCGTTCAGTTGCAGTTATTAGGGAGGTTACGCCGCGCTCGTCTCTACATCGGGATAGACGCTGACCTTGTAGCGGGTACGGCTCTTGTGCTCGAATTTCACGACGCCATCGATCATCGAGTAGATCGTGAAATCGGTTCCGAGCCCGACGTTGCGGCCGGGATGCCACTTCGTGCCGCATTGGCGGACAATGATGTTTCCCGCGACGACCTTTTCACCGCCGAACTTCTTGACGCCGCGGTACTGCGGATTGCTGTCGCGTCCGTTGCGCGATGAGCCTACACCTTTCTTGTGAGCCATTACTTCTCTCCCCCGCTCTTCTTGCCGAAGGCGATATCCTTGATGCGGACCTCGGTGAACTTCTGCCGATGGCCCTGCTTTTTTGCGTAGTTCTTGCGGCGCTTTTGCTTGAACACGACGATCTTGTCGTCGAGTCCGTGCTTGACGATCTCGCCCGTCACATGGGCGCCTTTTAAGCCAGGCGCACCGATGTGAGTCTTGTCGCCGTCGGAGCCGAGGATAACGTCATCGAAGGTGACCTTGGAGCCGGCGTCACCAGGCATGCTCGGAATTCTGATAGTCTTTCCCGACTCGGCGCGGAACTGCTTGCCGCCGGTCCGGATTATGGCGTAAGTCATGGACAGAGTTGCTTTTAGATGGTGTGATACAGCCTTGAATGTTAGTTGTGCGGCCGCAGGAGGTCAACCCTCGCTGGTAACTGCCCCAGAACGGGTGCCAGACGTCATTAGCGCAGTCGTCTGTCACTAGTTCACAACTGACAGTGCGAGAAAAGTCAGGGCGTAGTGAACTAACAACTGGCATCTATGCCACTGACGTCTGGCACCCGTTCAGTTGCAGCTACCAAGGGGCCACGTCGCGCTACGCGATAGCGTACTGTTGCGTGACATCCCGTCCCTGCGCCTTGACCACGAGCTTGAACTCGTCCGGCTTGAGCAACGGATCGTCGCGGAACTCAAGAGAAAAATTCGCCGCCTTCTGAAGCTTCTGCGGAAGATCGCGCTCCTGTTCGAGCACGTACATCGCTACATCCGGGTGCAGCTTGACAAGCAGGTTATCGCGCCGGCCCTCCACAGCCATCCGCTTCACCGAGCGCTCCATCCGTCGCACTATCGTTTCGGGCGTCAATACGCGTCCCGTTCCATTGCACGTCGGGCAGGCTTCCGTCGAGGACTGGTAGTGGCTCTGGCGCACCCGCTGCCGCGTCATCTCGATCAGTCCCAGGTCGCTCACGGCGAACGCCTTGGTTCGAGCGCGGTCGCGTGAGAGGTGCTGCCTCAGCTCCTGGAGCACGCGGTCGCGGTTCGACTTGGTCTCCATGTCGATGAAATCGCAGACGATGATTCCACCCACGTCGCGCAGCCGGAGCTGCCGGGCGACTTCCTGCGCTGCTTCCATGTTGGTTCTGAGAACGGTTTTCTCCGGATCCTTCTTGCCGGTGTAGCGTCCCGAGTTGACGTCGATCGAGACCAACGCCTCCGTCGGCTCGATGATCAGGTAACCGCCGGAAGGAAGGTCACAGCGGCGCTTGAAGATGTCTCTGATCTCCGACTCGATGCCGGCAGTGTCGAAGAGCGGAACCTGGGACTCGTGGAGCTTCACTCGCTCGATCAGGTCGGGAGCGATGTCCTTCAGGTAGCCGACGATCTCGTTGTAGACCTGCTTCGAATCGACAGTCAGGCTGTCCACCTTGTCGCTGAAGATGTCGCGCACCAGTCCGCGAGTGAGTCCACTCTCACGATTGACCAGCGAGGGGGCCTTCTGGAAGTGCATCTTTCTCTTGATCTTCTTCCACTGCGACATGAGGCTGTTGAGCTCGCGCTGCAGCATCTCGGGCGTCACGTCTTCGCTCACGGTGCGGACGATCACGCCACCCGATTTGTCGGGAAGAATGCTCTGAACCTGTTCCTTGAGCCGCGCCCGCTCGGTCGACAATCCGATCTTCCGGCTGACGCCCACCTTCGATGAATCAGGGATGTAGACGAGGAAGCGGCCGGCGAGCGATATCTGGGCCGTGACCCGCGGACCCTTGGTCGAGATCGGCTCCTTGGAGATCTGGACCAGAATATCCTGACCTCGCTTCAAAGCCTCCTGAATGAGCGGGGCTTTCGCACGGCGGCCGTTGCCGCCGTTTCCGCCGTTGCCGTTCTTCTTCTCGATCGGCTCATCGCCTTCGTCGTCGTCGTCCTCATCTTCGTCTTCCGCCTCATCGGCGGTTTGCCTGACGAGGTCGGAAGCGTGAAGGAAGGCGCTTTTCTCGGTGCCGATGTCGACGAAGGCGGCCTGGATTCCGGGGAGCACTGCGTCAACCCGGCCCAAATAAATGTCACCGACCATGCGTCGGTTGTCTGGACGATCGGCTAGAAGCTCAACGAGCTTCCCGTCCTCCAGAATCGCGATCCGCGTTTCGCGCGGAGCCGCGTTTATGAGGATTTCTCTTTTCATCGTTGCCCGTCTCACCCCATCGCGCGGCGACTCGGCGAGCGAAGTGGAGGACGGTTCAAAAAAGTCCGCGCGGTCGTGCTACAGGGCCGCGTTATGAGTTCCTTTGGTTTTCACATCAGCGCTCCTCGATCCATGTGTCCGGGCCCCGCGAGTCGCGTGGGTACCCCATGCATTGAGGAGCAACGGTCAGTGTGTACAATCTACCGCTGAATGGCTTGTTTCCGCAACGGCGACAACAACTTACGGGCAGCGGCTTGATGTCCTGCCGAGGCCTGCGACGCGCCAAGTATGTGACGCGCGGACCCCGAGGCCGTCACCTAGCGCCAGAGGCCTGACGCAACCTCAACGATAGCTCGATGCCAGATGAGCCAGGCCATCACGAGGACGTACGTCAGCCCGGCCTTCCATTCTCCGTGCTTCATGTAGAGATCGAAGCTGAAGCCGTCGCCCTTTTCCGGATGTGTCGCCTTCCATGGCGTCGGCCTCGGGACGAAGGCGGGAACGTTGGCTGCGTAGAGCTCGTACTCCGCCGGAAATCGCCCGGATATATTGGCCCGTTCCCGTTGCATCGTCGGCGCGTAAATGAGCACGAAGAACGCGACGACCAACAAAAGCAGAGCCCAGTGAGCTGCGACGGCGAACCCTGCCGCGATCAAAAAGCTTCCGAAGTAAAGGGGATTCCTGGTGTGTGCGTACGGGCCCGACGTCGCGAGTCGCTCGTTCTTGGAGATGTGGCCCGACGCCCAGCCGCGCACCATGACTCCGACGAGTGCGATGATCCCGCCGACAGCCAGCGTCAGTGGGGTGGGCCGGGCGAAAATGAGATAGCTGATGCCGAGTATGAAGCCGAGTGGAAGTCTTAGACGCTTGGCGACCTCGGAATAAGTCAATCCGCCAGCTCCTTGAGGAGGTTTCGCGCGATGACGAGTCGCTGGATCTCGGAGGTTCCCTCGCCTATCTCGCAGATCTTAGCATCGCGGAACATGCGCTCGACCGGACACTCCTTGGTGTATCCGTAACCGCCGTGTATCTGGATCGCCTTGATCGTCGTTCGCATCGCGAGCTCCGAACAGTATAGCTTGGCGATCGCGGCCTGCTTCGAGAATGGCTGCTTATGCTGTGCCATCCACGCCGCATGGAACATCAAGTGCTTCCCCGCCTCGATCTCTGTCGCGATGTCCGCGAGCTGGAACTGGATGCCCTGAAAGCTGGAGATTGGCTGGCCGAACTGCTTCCGCAGCGTCGAATAGCGAAGCGATTGCTCGAACGCGCCCTCAGCGATGCCTAGTGAAAGCGCGGCGATCCCTACGCGGCCGGAGTCGAGCGTCCGCATGAAGTTGTTGAACCCTTCTCCCTCTTCGCCAAGGAGGTTGTCAGCGGGCACTTCGACATCCTCAAAGATTAGCGACCGCGTATCCGATGCTCTCCAGCCCAGCTTGTCCTCCTTTTTCCCGGACCGGAAGCCGGACATCGAAGGAAGAGAATCGTCGTGGCCGATGCCAAGGAGGCTGGTCTTGTCGAGATCAGTCGTTTCTTTCGTCACGATGAACGAGCTGATGCCCTTCGTGCCCGCGCCGGGTTCGGTCACGGCTGTCACCACGAAGATCTCGCCGACGCCACCATGGGTGATGAAGATCTTGCTGCCGTTGAGAACGTAGTGCGACCCTTTGCGTACCGCGGTCGATTGCGTACTTGCGGCATCGCTTCCGGCGCCTGGCTCAGTCAGGCCGAACCCGCCCAGAACTTTCCCGGTTGCGAGCAGAGGCACGTAACGCTTTTTCTGGGCCGCGGTTCCGAAGTTGACGATCGGCGACGTACCAAGAGTTGTGTGGGCGGAGATAGTGATCGCGTGGGACGCGTCAACTTTGGCCATCTCGTTGATCACGATCATGTAGCTAAGCAGATCGAGACCAGCGCCCCCCAGCTCCTCCGGCCACGGAATGCCGAGCAGTCCCAATTCACCCATCTTCTTGACATTCGCCCAGGGGAACTCGGCCTTCGCGTCGAGCTCCGCCGCAACCGGCGCTACTTCTCCGCGCGCGAACTCCCGGACCATGTTGCGGACCGCGAGATGCTGCTCCGAGAAATAGAGCGAATCTTCCATCTGCGAACCCCTACCGATTCTCCGCCGCGGAAAAGTTCTCGGGATAGAGGGAGACGCGAACGTAATTGTCTATGCGCAGATACTTCACGGCGGCCCGCTGCAGGTCGGCGACGGTGAGCGCCGCGATAAGCTTGTCCCCATTAGGAATCTCTTCCAGCGGCCAACCGCTTTGATCAAAAGTCGCAATCTGCGAAAGCCAGTAACCGTTCTGCTTGATCGCGGTCTCGCGGGCGCGGAATGCCGCTTCCTTCACCTTGTTCAGATACTCGGGAGTCGTTCCGAATCGCTTCACGCTGTCTATTTGAGCGAGCGCAGCCGTGGTGAGCGCCTCGAGCCGCTCCGGCGCGGAGCCGAAGCCGATGGTGAACCGATACGACGGCTGCGGATCTCTGGTTGCTCCCGGGCTTACACTCACGCCGTAGGTCCCACCCAGGTTCTCGCGCAGCGCCTCGCGCAGCTTGATGTTGAGGAGCTCTGCAAGGGCGCTAAGGTGGTAGCGATTTTGCCTATTGTACTCGAGTGGGCCAGTGAAGATGAGAGCGGTGCGCGCTTTTGGCTCGGCACCCCTCTTGACCACCCGTTTCACCACGCCGGTTGGAGGGCGAATGCCCGTATCGCGCCACGTTTCCTTGCGACCCGTCGACGGGAGCGCGCCGAGCCATTTCGCAATCAGAGGCTTGATCGAATCGGTCTTGAAGTTCCCGACGAAGACGAATGTAAAGCCGCTCGCGTCCGAGAATCTGTCCTTGTAGAAGTCGAACGACTTCAACGGATCGATTCTGTCGAGGATCGCGGCCGAGACCGGCTGCTCGCGCACCGAGTGCTGGGCCATGGTTACTTGCAGCGTGTCGCTGAAGGCAGCTTCAGGGCTGGCGCTGCGGTTGGCGAGGACTCCCTTGAAGCGTCCGATGAACGTGTTCACCAGTGACGTGTCGAGTCTTGGCTGGGTGAAGTAGAGATAGACGAGCTGGAGCATCGTGTCGACATCGCGCTGTGACGCGCTGCCGGAGACTCCCTCGCTCAGGTCATCGATCGACGGATACACGCTGACCTGCTTTCCGGCGAGGAATTTCTGAAGATCAATGACGGTGAACTTGCCCACGCCGCTAGTGGCTGGAATCAGATCCCCCGCGCTGGCGGCGAGGTATGAAGCGTCCGGCAAGAGCGAAGCGCCCCCGGGGCTATAGGACGTGAAGGTGATCTGATCGGCGTTGAAATCGGTGGGCTTTAGCAACACGCGAACGCCGTTGGAAAGCTTCCACTCAGTTACTCCAATCCCCTTGATCTCCCGCTCGGAAACAACCCGTCCGCCCGCCGGCTCTTTGTCGACGAGCTGCTGAGACGGCGCGGTTTCCGTGTAGGCGGAAATGTCTGCGCCCTTGACCGCGTCGAACGCGAGAAGAAGCTCTCCGCGAGCCGGTGCGACGATTCCCGGCTTATCGGGTGATGTAGTCGCCAGAACCCGGTTCCTGTCGGTCATCCACTCCCCTGCCAGCTTGTTCACTTCAGCGAGTGTGATTCCCGGAAGCAATTGGGTGACGGCGTCAAGGTCGTACTGAATGCTGGTCGACGGCTCGGACTGTAAAAACGCAGATACGTACGCTTCGGCGTAGACACTCGAGTTCGTTTTGTCGCGCTCAGCGTATGCCTGCTCGGTTCCGCGCTGCAAATCCTTTTTGGCTCGATCCAGCTCCGACTGGAGGAATCCGAATTTCTTTACGCGCTCGCCCTCGGTGAGGAGCGCATTGAGCCCGCGCTGAATTCCGTTGTCAGCGACGATCGCGGTGAGGGAGAACGACTCCGCGGTTCGAACGAGATCGCCTTGCGACGCATATGCGTTTATGAAAGACGGATTCGGCTTCTGCGTTATTTCCCCGAAGCGGTCGTTGAACATCGAGCCGAAAAGCTGCTCGACCAGATGCTGCCGGTAGGTCGCCGCGGTCGTGTTGAAGCGCTTTGGCTGCTTGTACAGAAGCCTGATGACCGACCGCGTAGCTTCCTTGTCGCTGTTGATCGAGACGAGCGTGCTGTCGTGGGGTGGAACTGGAAAGAGCGGCCGCGCTTTGGGTGTGGTCGCCCGCGGAATCGCGCCAAGATAGCGATTGATCAGGCTCTCGACCTGTCGCTTGTCGAAGTCGCCGACAGCGACCACGGCCATGAGATCCGGTCGATACCAGGTGTCGTAGAAACGGCGCAGAGTAGCCGGTTTGTACGTCTCCAACACCGACTTGAGTCCGATCGGGATGCGCTCACCATACATTGATCCCGCGAAAAGAACCGGGAACCACTTGTTCTGCATTCGGTTCTCGGCGCCCTGCCCCAACCGCCACTCCTCGATTATGACGGGTCGTTCCTTCGCGATTTGTTCCGGCTCGAACGCGACGCGGTGCGCCCACTCCGACAGTATCTGAAACCCTTTGTCGACGATTGCGGCCGTATCCGTGGGAACCGTGATCATGTACACGGTCTCATCGAAGCTCGTAAAGGCGTTGATGTCCGGGCCGTAACGCATTCCGACGGATTCGAGGTAGCTCGAGATCTGGTTCCGGGCGAACTGTTTCGTGCCCCGGAACGCCATGTGCTCGACCATGTGCGCAAGGCCGCGCTGGTCTTCGTCCTCCAGTACGGACCCCGCGTTCACGACAAGTCGCAGTTCTGCGCGCTTTTCCGGCTTGTGATTCTCGCGGATGTAATACCGCATGCCGTTGGAGAGCGTCCCGACAGTAACCGCGGAGTCGAACGGCAAGGGCGCGGCACCTGCGCCTGATTTCTGCTGCGCCGCTGCGACGGAAGGCGCGCCAGCGAAGAAAGTCGCGAGCATCGCGACGCCGAAAAGAACTGCGAAGGGGAATCTGATACCTGATCTCATTTGCTTCACTGTCAATGGTTGGCGCCCCGATGCCTCAGGCCGCTTCAATGTCATCAGCTTTCGAAATCGCGTCGAGAAAGCGTGCACCGTACCGCTCGAGCTTCATTGGACCGACTCCGCGAACATCCTGAAGTGCCGTCAGCGATCGGGGACGCCTCAACGCGAGCTCGGCCAGGGTACGATCCGAGAATACAATATACGCGGGCACATGTTCCTCGCGGGCGATCGTGCTCCGGACGGTTTTGAGCACGCCGAGCAGACGTTCTTCGGCGGCGCCGAGAGAGACATCATCTGCAACATCTCGAACATGAGACGTGGCGCGCCTCGACTTCCGGTCGCTACGTACCCGACGTGGCGCGTCGTCTTCCACGGTCGCGACCGCGGCGATGCCGAGGCAGTTGTCGCAGCCCGCGCATCGCGCTTTGGCCGCCGGATCACCGAAGTAACGCAGCACGAACCCGCGCCGGCACTCCCTGGTGTACGCGTACTTCTGCACCGCCTGAAGCTTGGATAGCTCTGCGCTCCGGCGGCGATCGAGAACAGCCCACTCGATATTGAATTTCGAGAGCGGCGCGTTTCGATCACCCAGATAAAGGCCACTCCCCAGGCGCTCCCACACCAGGAACTGGCGGTCCTGTAACGCGTCGAGCAACGGCGTCGAAGCGGCAGACCCGCCCAGACCCGGCGGCAAGCCGTCTAGATCGACGACAGCACCGGTCCTCAGAGAGGCTCCCACGCCGCGCCAAAGTGCGCGCAGTAATCCGAGCTCACTGTTGGTCTCGCCGGTGAGCTCACGCTTGATGCGCTCCGGCGTGGCGAGCAAGCGCACGTGGACGCGTGCCTGATCACCGTTGCTGAGCGTCACCGCGCCAGGGCGCGTCAGAATCCTGATCGCGCCCTCGATCTCCCGGACGTTGGGCTTGGGCTTGATTGCGCGAGCCAGGTCTTCGGGTTCGGCGGTCACGAAGCCCTGGTCGTCCGAGCGTTTCCTGAGCGCTTCATAGGTCTTCTCGACGACCACGCGTTCCGGATATGAGCCCTTGATGAAGAACTCGTGCGTGAAACGATCGGGAAAGGCGTGCAGAAGAAATACGTCGGAATGGAGCCCATCGCGCCCGGCACGACCCGCTTCCTGATAGTAAGCCTCGAGCGTGCCGGGCATCGCGTAGTGAACCACGAGCCGGACGTTGGGCTTGTCGATCCCCATGCCAAATGCATTGGTCGCGACAATCGCGCGAATCTTCTCACCCATGAAGGTTTCCTGCACCTCGTGCCTTCTGGTGTCATCCAGCCCAGCGTGATATCCAGCCGCGCGGATCTTCGCGCGCTCGAGAACCGTCGTCAGGTGGTCCACCGCCTTACGGGTAGATGCGTAAATCACGGCGAGTCCATCGTGCTTTCGCAGGATCTCGACCAGCCGCTTTTCTTTTTCGGCGTCGTTCTTGGTCGGAACGACGTAGTACGTGAGATTCGGCCGATCGAAACCGGTGATGATCGTCTGGGGATTTCTCAGGGCCAGCTCGCGCCCAATGTCGCGGCGAACTTCGGGTGTTGCGGTTGCCGTCAGGGCAATTGTCGTCGGGGAGCCGAGCGCCTCGTGCACCTTCTTCACCCGGAGGTAGCTTGGCCGGAAATCGTGCCCCCACTGACTGATGCAGTGGGCTTCATCGATCGCAAGGAGCGAAACGCCGGCTTTGCGCAGTCTCTCCGCCGTGCGACCAAAGTCGAAGCGCTCTGGCGCTACGTAGAGCAGCTTGATCTCGCCCCGATCGGCCCGCGCAAGTCGATCGGACACCTGGCCGGAAGTCAGAGTGCTGTTGATAAACGCCGCCGGCAATCCCCTGGCCATGAGCGCATCGACCTGATCCTTCATCAATGAAATCAGCGGCGACACGACCACGGTGAGGCCGGGCAGTAGAAGCGCCGGCACCTGGAAGCAGAGGGACTTGCCACCACCGGTGGGAAGAACAACCACGGTGTCGCGGCCAGCCAGGATCGCGGACACGGCGGCTTCCTGGCCGGGTCGGAACTCATCGTAGCCAAACGCGCTTTTGAGC